>NZ_JBHVEE010000009.1:0-125752 GCF_042802415.1 Streptomyces sp. NPDC057486
AGGCTGATCAGCCTCCACCGGACCCCTTCGCCCTGTATGTCAGAGCGCGCCGAGTGCCTGACTGATGGCGTCGGCGGCCTCGATGACCTCGCGTACGAGGGCGAGGCGCTGCCCCTCCGTATCGGAGCGGTCCCCGAGCAGCGAGGTCGGGCCCCACAGGGAGATGGCGGCGACGACGTCCCCCGAAGCGTCGCGGACGGGCGCGGCCAGGGACGCGCGGCCCAGGGCGCGTTCCTCGGCCTCGACGGCGTAACCGGTGCGCCGGACAGTGTCGATCTCGGTGTCGAGGAGGTCGTGACTGGTGGTCGTGTACTCGGTGTGCGCGTCGAGAGGTTCCCCCAGCAGTTTGCGACGCTCCTTGGGGGCGAGACCGGTGAGCAGACACTTGCCGATGCTCGTGGCGTGCAGCGGGGCGGTGTGTCCGGCCTGCGTATAGGACTTGGGGGCGCGCATGCCCTCGAAATTGCACAGGAACATCAGCTCGGCACCGCGGCGTACGGCCACGTTGGCCCCGAGCCCGGTGCGGGTGGCGAGGTCCTGGAGCACCATGCGGGCGGCCCGGTGCACGGGGTGGCGGTTGGTGGCGGTGGCGGCGAGGGGGAGGAGGCCGAGGCTGAGCCGGTAGAGGTTGCTGACCGGATCGCGTTCGACCATGTCGAGGCGTTCCAGGGTGGACAGCAGGCGAGAGGTGGTCGACGAGCCCAGCCCGGTGAGCTCGGCGACGTCGGAGACACGGAGTTCGGCCCGACCGGAGTCGAGTGCGCGCAGCACCGAGACCGCTCGTTCGACGCTCTGGTTCGTCCCGACATCAGTCGCCCGCGTAGCCATGACCCTCCTCGTTTTGCAAATCGCTTGCACAATCTGCATCAGCATATCGCGCATGATCGACGCCCGTACCTGAAATCAGCGACAGTGGCAGTTCCGCGACGTCACCCGCCCCGGACACGGGTGACGTCGCGGAACTGCCGGCATTCACCGGGCGGTCCGAGCCGCCCCT
Organism: Streptomyces sp. NPDC057486; assembly: GCF_042802415.1. NCBI lineage: Bacteria > Bacillati > Actinomycetota > Actinomycetes > Kitasatosporales > Streptomycetaceae > Streptomyces > Streptomyces sp. NPDC057486. Next base: position 998 of record NZ_JBHVEE010000009.1, read on the forward strand.
CACCGCTGTCACGCCGACTGTGCTGAGCGCCGCAACCGCTTCCGCGCGGGAGGCGGTCAAGCGGCAGGGCGCGATACCACCACTCAGTCCGCCCCCGACAGAAAGCGTCGCTGGACCTCTTCCAGGGCCGCCGTTTCGGCCCGCTCGTCCGGGTGGTCGAAGTGCCCCGCCCGCAGAACGAAGAGTTCGCGCGGCCCGGCCAGTGCGTTGTGCACCGCGAACTGCCCCGGTGGGGGTACCGCCGGATCGAACAGGGCGGCACCCACGTGCACTGGGATGTGAAGGTGCCGGGCCGCTGTCGCGGCGTCGAAGTACGCCAGGACGTCCAGCACCGAGGGGTCCTCGGCGAGCCGCGTACGCACCGACTCTCCGCTGCCCGTGCACGGCAGTGTCACCCGGAGCGGATGGTTTCCGAAGGTCGGCACCGTAAGGCCGGCGGCATGGAAGCGGTCGTCCCAGGGGAGCGCCAACGCCCCGATGCCGCCGCCGAAACTCGTGCCCAGGTACGTCAGCCGCCCGGCAGCCTCCGGTACCAGCCGCAGCAGTGCGGTGGCCGCACACCAGACATCCGCCACGCACCCGCCGATGAGGTACGACTCCCGGGCGCCGATGCCGTGCAGAACGTGCCCCGCCGAGTTCGAGGGAACGCCGGGCAGCAGGCTCCGCGTTCCGAGCCCGCGCAGGCAGGGCCAGATCGTCGCAGTCGCCGGCGGGGGTTGCCAGGGGTCCGGGGCCGCCCGGCCTCCGTATCCGTGTGTTGCCACACAGCCCTGCGTAACGCGGCCATCGGCAGGAACGGTCAGCCACCCGCCGATACGGACGCCGTCGGCGGATGTGTACGAGACGTCGGCGACCCGCACACCGTCCACCGTGGCCCAAGGTCCCTCGATCCGAGGCGCCGGGTCGACGCGTAGCGCACTCGCGTAGCGCTCCTGCCAGAAGTCGGCGAAGCCGTCCGGCCCCGGCGGAGCCCCCACCGCAAGGAGGCGCGGCAGGTCGTAGCCGTAGGTGGGGTCGAACGGCAAATCATGCTGAAGCGAGCCGAGTTCACTGCCGTCTGACGTGAGCGGATGGGTGGGCAAGATCTCTCCTTGTTCGGTGTGCGAAGTGACCAGCACGCCCTTCCGGAACAGCTCTCGACATGACGTGCCCTGTCCTGCCGGCGCTGAGCCCCCGGTACGGGCTTGACCTGCCGACGCAACCGTTACGTCCCTCTGGGCGGTGTGGTCACGGCAGCTGCTTCGATCAGGGCGGCGGCGAGTCGGTTCAGGGGCGGCGGGGTTGGGGAAAGACCTGGACGATGTCGGTCCGTCGTTTGCTCTCCCGGTTCAGGCGCTCCGGTGGATTCGTCGACCAGATCTTCTTCCAGTGCGCGGGTGGGAAGTACGCGAACGCTGTGATGTCTCCGGCTGCCTCCAGCAGCATGGCCTTGACCGAGGGGAAAACTGCCGTGCGAGCATGTCGCCCACCACGTCCAGCTGATTGCGGACGGCCCGGGCGAGGATCGTGCGGATGGTCGCGGCCACCAGGCCTCTGTGCGAGTCGCAGATCACCAGGTGGACGTGGTCCGGGCCGCGGGCCCGCAGACGGCGCAGGAACTCGGTGCAAAACAGCTTCGACTCGCTGTCGCCGACCATCAGCCCGAGGACCTCGCGGTGCCCGCCGGCGGAATCCCCGTCGCGATGATCATCGCCTGCGAGACAATACGGTGATTCACCTGCGCCTCGCAACAGGTCGCGGCTACTGAACTTGAATTCGTGATGTCGGTCCGACCGGCGCGGGTGGGGTGCTGGTGTCCGGCTCGACGGGGGTCGACCAGCGGGCGCGCAACTCCTCGCCGACTTGCGCCGCGAAGTGCCCCCGACGGTGTTCCTGGAGACGTACCCGGACGTCGAGGAGACCCTGGAGGAACTGAGCCGGCGAGGGGTGCGGATGGCCGTGGTGTCGGATGCCTGGCCCGATTTGCCCGACCTCCACGCCGGACTCGGGATCGGCCGGTTCTTCGAGGCGTATGCAATCTCCACCGTCCTCGGCTGCAACAAGCCGGACCCGCGCATGTACCACCACGCCAGCGCCGCGCTGGACCTCGCTCCTGCGCAGTGCCTGTTCGTCGATGACGATCCGGACTTGGTCGCCGCGGCTGTCCGACTCGGCTATGCAGGACGTGCGCTTTGCCGCGACACGGCCGTCTCGGACGTGCCTTCCATAACCTCCCTGACGGAACTCCTGCATTTCTTCTGACACATCCGGCACGGTCCTCCTGGGTCGGTCGCAGCGCGGCGACGGAATTGCGGTGGCCCGGCTCGGGTCAGCCGTACAGGGCCGGACCGGTGCCGGCGAGACAGCCGTCGATGACGTGGGGCCGGTACCGCAGCATCTTGAGCTTGCGCTCGACGGCCTGGGTGATCCGGCCCAGGTCGGCGGCGGCGAGGTTACCGAGGTCGCGCTCGAAGCCGACTGCGGAGAAGCAGTCAGGATGTGTTCAGGTTCGCTGTGCCAGCCTCACCGGTCATGACGAACGAAACAGCCGCGTTTCCGGTACGCGCCGGGGCTCGGCAGACGCTGAACAAGGTCCCCGAAGTCACGGTGTACTTCTGGGTGATCAAGGTCCTGTGCACGACGGTGGGCGAGACCGCCGCCGACCTCCTCAATGAGAACCTCGGTCTGGGGCTGACGAACACGTCGCTGGTCATAGCCGTGCTGCTGATCGGCACACTCTGGTTCCAGTTCCGGGCCAAGAAGTACGTCCCCGGGCTCTACTGGCTCGCCGTGGTGCTGATCAGCGTGGTCGGCACGCTGGTGAGCGACAACCTCACGGACAACTTCGGAGTGGCGCTGGAGACGACGACAGCCGTCTTCGCCGTGGTGCTCGTCGCAGTGTTCGCCACCTGGTACGGGAGCGAGCGGACGCTCTCCATCCACTCCATTCACACGGTCCGCCGCGAGGCGTTCTACTGGGCGGCGATCCTCTTCACATTCGCTCTCGGCACCTCGGCGGGCGACCTCACGGCGGAGCGGATGGACCTCGGGTACTGGGTGTCCGCAGTGCTGTTCACCGTGCTCATCGCGGCCGTGGCCGCCGCCCACTACGGGCTCGGCCTCGCCGCCGTCCCGGCGTTCTGGATCGCGTACATCCTCACCCGCCCGCTGGGCGCCTCGTTCGGCGACTATCTCTCCCAGGCGCGCGCCGACGGAGGTCTCGGTCTCGGTACGGTCGGCACCAGCGCGATCTTCCTTGTCCTGATCCTGGCCCTGGTCAGCTATCTGACGGTGACCCGACGGGACGCGACCCCCGCTCCCGTCAGCCCGTCGGAAGGCTGACCACGAACCGTGCTCCGGCGGCGGTCGGATCCCACTCGATGTCGCCGCCGGACGCGCGGGCCAGCCGCCGGGCCAGGGCAAGGCCGAGACCGGCCCCGTCATGACCGTCGTCCGGGTCGGCGCGGCGGCCCGGCTCGAAGATCTCCGGGCCGGACCCGCGGGCACACCCGGGCCGTCGTCGGTCACCGCGAGCTCGACACCGGACGGGGCCTGGGCGTACGTCAGGGTGATGGCGGTGGCGGCGTAACGGCGGGCATTGTCGAGCAGCGGCATGAGCATGCGTTCCACGAGCGCGGGGGAGACCCCTGCGGTGACGGCGGCGCCGCCCCGTACGGACAGCGGCGGGGCGTCGGGGTGCTGCTGCGCATACTGCTCGGCCACGTGATGGGCCCATTCGGGCAGTCGGCAGCGGCCGGGCGGCTGCTCGGTGCGGGCGCGGGCTTCGGACAGCAGGGTGTCGCAGATGTGCCGCATGCTCGTGGCGGCGGCAGCGATCGCCTCGTGGGAGGCGTGCTGCCCGTCCGTGTCCCGTGGCCGGGCGGTGAGCCAGTCGGTCTCGGCCACGATGCGGGCCAGCGGGGTGCGCAGCTCGTGCGAGAGCTCGGCGGTCCGCAGCTGTTCGTGGCGCAGTACGGCGGCCAGCCGGTCCAGGAGCTCGTCGAGGTTGGTGGCGAGCGAGGCGAGCTCGTCCGGGCGGTGGCCGGCGCCGAAGCGTTCCGCGGCGCCGAGCTCACTCCAGCGAGCCGCCCGGGTACTCATCTCGGTGACGGGCTGCAGGGCTCGTCCGACGATGGTGCGGGTGAGCAGATACACCCCGGCCAGGAGCAGCAGCCCGAGGACTGCCGAACCGGCGAGTGCGGCGCGGGCGGTGCTGCGGTACGGGTCGAGGGAGACGGCGACGACGACGGTGCCGGTCTGCCGGTGGCCTGCGCGCACCGGCAGGGCGTAGAGCCGGGAGGCGTTCCTGCCGCCCGACTCCTGGTATCGGCTCCCCCGGCCGGTGAGCCCGTCCGCCTGCCGCTGGAGCGCGGCGGGCGCGCTCGGCCGTTCGACGGCCGTGCTGCCGCGGTAGATCCACGTGCCGACATCCAGGGCACGGTCGTCGGCCGGTTCGTGGACGACGATCCTGCCGTCCGGCCGCGCTTCGACGGTGGCGGCCACCGCCGCGGCACGTGTCTGCAGCAGGTCGGTGGCCTGGCTGCTCAGCCGTCCGGCGAGGACGATGTTGAACGCGACGGTGAGCGCGGCGACCCAGGCGGTGGCGGAGGCGAGGGCGAGCAGGGCGAGGCGTCCCCGCAGGGTGCGGGGCAGCGCGGTGCGGAGGCGTCCGATGACGCGGAGCCGCCTCATATGAGGCGGTACCCGACTCCTCGTACCGTGCTGATCTCCTGCGGGCTGTTCGCCTTGCGCAGCTTCCGGCGCAGCCGGGTCAGGTACTGGTCGAGCGTGTTGTCGCTGACCTGAGCCCCGTCGGGCCAGCCCGCGCGCAGCAGTTCCCGTCTGCGTACGGTGGTTCCGGGCGCCGCCATCAGTGCGGCCAGCAGGCGGAACTCGGTGGGAGTGAGCGCCACCGGCTTGCCGCGCACCTCCAGGAGGTGGCGTACGGGATCGAGCCGGAGCTCCGCCAGCTCGACCACGGGGTCCGTTCCGACGCGGCGCAGCGCAGCGCGGATCCGGGCGGCCAGCTCGGCCAGGTGGAAGGGTTTGGCGAGGTAGTCGTCGCCGCCCGCCGAGAAGCCCGAGAGCCGGTCAGTGAGCGTGTCGTGTGCGGTGAGGAAAACCACCGGGGCCTGCAGCCCCGCCGAACGCATGGCCTGGCACACGTCCCGGCCGTCCGAGTCGGGCAGGCCGATGTCGAGTACGACGGCATCCACTCGATCGTCGAGGGTGCGCAGGGCGCCGGCTCCGCTGGCTGCGGTCACGACGGCGAAGTTCTCCTCGCGCAGTCCGCGGGCGAGCACGTCGCGCAGCCCGTGGTCGTCCTCGACGACCAGGACGCGGCGTTGCAGAAGTTCCGTCACGGCAGTCGAGTGCTCCGGTCGGGGCCCACAGCCCGGTCGCGGCACTTTCGTCTACAGGACTGTAGACGAAAGAGGCAGGCTCATGCTCCGTCGTGGCCGTGGCCGTGGCCGTCGGTTTCCGGACGGTGGCCGTGTCATCGCAGTGTGGTGATCCGCGACGGGTGCTGGGGCGCCGCGGCGTCGGCAGCCGCGTGGAGCCGGCGCGCGGGCGCCGTGTGGCGACGTCTGATCACGGCGTGGCTCGCACGGCTGGGCTTCCCCCTGCTCGCCCTCGGCATGGCCGTCTTCACCGCCCGCCGCCAGGCCCCCGCTGATCCATGACTCCCGGGCGAATGGTCAATGGGCCTGCGGGCTGTCCCGAAATCCCTGGCGGAACGGCGCGCGGCGTCAGATGCGGTGCATGGCACGGCGGAGGACCGTCCTCGTACGGGACATATTCGGGCATTTCGGCAGCGCAGCGAGGTGTCGTAGCCGGCGTCGTGCGCCCGCCAGGGATCACGGGACAGCCCTCAGGTCACGAAGTGTCTCCGGTGGCGGTCCTGATGTCCAGGCGGTGCGCGGGGGGATGGTCGACGTTCAGATCGGGGCGCCAGGCCGTAAGGATCTGTGCCGAAGGGTCGAAGAGCGGTCCCGGCAGGGCATCGAGTCCGGTCCACTGCCAGGCGCTGATCAGATGGGGTTCGGTCACCCGCGGGTCCGCGTCCCGCACCGTCACGACGGCGGCCATGGTCACGCGGTTGATGTCGGCAACCACGTCGTGGAGCATCGCGAAGACCCTCACCCGGTCCTCGGGAACATCGAGACCCGTCTCCTCGCGGAGCTCACGCACGGCGGCGGCGGCGATCGACTCGTGTGTCGGGTCGACCTTCCCGCCCGGCAGCTCCCAGGTGCCGCCGTGGTGCCTGCCGAGCAGGATGCGCCCCTGTTCGTCCTGCACGATGACGCCCACGCCAAGTGCCGCTTGGGCGACGGGCGGACGGGTGTTGCGTGTGGGGTTCTCCGGGGGACCGGCGTTCATGGTGCTCCTCGAGGGGCTGGGCCTCCGCACTCGGTGTGCGGCGGGTGCGGCGGTCCAGGATCCACGACTTCGTCAGCACTGGCCACTGCGGGCATCGTTCCGCGACCGCCATCGTCATGGAGTCCGGCGAGGTGCTGCTTCCTCCGTATCGACCCATCGGTTCCTCGACCTCGCGGAAGCTGAGAGGGAACCGGAAGCGCAGCCACACGCAGGGGGAGATGATCTCCGAGAGGCCCGCTGCTTCATGCGCCCGAGAGGCACGGCATCCGTGTACGACGGTTCACCCGCCGAGCCCGCGACCCCCGAACACCAACCGGTTCACCACCACGCTCCGGGACGGAAGGCGAGACGGACGGCCCCCAAGGGGCTCGTCCTCTTCTTCCAAGCCGAAGTTCCAGCGCCTCCGTGCGGTGATCCACCGACTCGGGGCCTTCTTGATCGGCCCGGAACAGGCACGCGAGGAGGTCCACCTTCTCCGGCGGCTGGGCATCTACACTTTCACCGTCACACAGCGTGAGGGATGATGTGAGAAGTGTAAACGAAATGCTGCGTAGACCTCGGCGCCCCCTTGTGCTCCGTGCGGTGCTGATCACTACGCTGGTCGCGCAGTCGGCTGCGCTTGTCGCCCAGGACATGCAGATCGACAATCTGCGGGCCCGGCACGTCGACCTCCAGGCGCAACGCGTCGTGGTCGGCCCCTCCGGCCCGCCGGGTCCATCCGGTCCGCCCGGCCCCATCGGCCCGGCAGGCAAGAACGGGACGGATGGGAGGAACGGCACGGACGGAAGGCCTGGAACGGACGGGAGGCCCGGGAGGGACGGCAAGGACGGCAAGGACGGCAAGGACGGGCAAGATGCTGTTGCCAACCCGGCGCCATCCGCCCCCGAGGGCCACGGTTGAGCTCCAGGGCCGCAATGGGGACGTCAAGGACGGGGCCGTCGCAGTTGCGGCCGATACGCGACGAACCGCGGAAGCAGCGCCCGCCGTGGACGGGTGTGTATGCCGCGCGTCGGGAACGAGTCCGCGAGCTCCTCCTGGGCCCTGCCTCGATGGCGGACTTCAGCGCCTCCGTGCGGCGATCGACAGGCTTGCGGCCTTCGGGTCGCTCTGGGATGGACACGCGACGAGGAGGGCCGCCTTGCCTGACTCCTCGTCATCTACACTGCCGTCACTTAGCGTGAGGGGTAACGTGAGAAGCGTAAACGAAGTACTGCGTAAGCGGCGCCCCCTCGTGCTGGGCGCCGCGCTGATCACCGTGCTTGTCGGGCAGTCGGGCGCGCTTGTCGCCCATCAAATGCAGATCGACGACATGCGGGCACGGAACGTCGACCTTCAGGCGCAAAGCGTCGAGGTTGGCCCGTCCGGCCCGCCGGGCCGCTCCGGTCCGCACGGCCCCGTCGGCCCGCCGGGCAACAACGGGGCGGACGGGTGGAACGGGAGAGACGGGATCGATGGGGAAGATGGGCGCAATGGGAGGAGGGGGCATGATGGAAGGAATGGGAGGAACGGTGTAGTGCTGGGTGCCCAGTAGTGCTCCGGTGGCGGCCTTGAGGATTTCGTGATGGAGAGGGACGTCATGAAGGCGCAGGCACACAGCGGTGCGGCGGGAAGCGCGATCCATCTCAATCCCGGCAACTTGGCCGGGCACCTGCGCGGAAGATGATTCTGGCCATGGGGCGTCACCGAGAGTGGACGGTGCGTGCTCAGACCGTCAGCCGCAGCGAGGTGGCCGCGATGCCGAGACGCACCGTCTGACCCCACGTCAATTCCAGTGCGTCGGACTCCATTCCGTCACCGAAGGCCACTACCCGGTCCGACTCGACCGTGAGGCGCAGCCGCTGTTGGCGCCTCAGTTCGCCCGACACCAGCGAGGTACCGGTCGTGGGCGAAGGCCACGCTTCACGTACGAACCAGACCAGCCGGTGGTCGGTCGGACGCGGCAGCGACAGTGCGCTTCCGCGCTCCTGCCACAGTGAGCGCAGCCAGCCTGTGGAGCCGGTACCGGTGCCTACCAGGACGCCGGAGGAAGCCTGTGGTTCGGCGGGGGAGTCCGGGGCGTCGGGGCCGAGACGGTATCGCGCCGTCTGGTGGCCGGGCGGGCCCAGATAGATCTCATTGAGGGCGAGGAGGCGCTGGGTGTCGTCGGCGACGGCCTCGACCATGGTGAGATCGTCCGTTGTCGCGCCGGGCGATGCGGCTGCCCGGACCAGCGCGGCCGCATCGCCCGGGCGGTGGCGCACCAGTACGCCCGGATTGCGTCCGGGATCGGTGTCGATGCCCACGACAGGCTGGCCGGAGAGATATTTGGCGACGTTGGCGACCAGCCCGTCCTGTCCGACCACGACCATCACGTCCTCCGGACCGAAGAGGAAGCGGTCGAGATCCGCGCGCTCGACCCGCGACCGGCGCCACTGGAGCGGTACGGCCGCCGCCACATCGGCGAGGGCCTGCTGCGTCCGCCCGTGCCGCCGCGCCACCTCCTCGATGGAGCGACCGCGGGTGGACAGGAAGAACGCGGCCTGGCCGTGTGTGCCGTGCCGGGCGAGCAACTCCTCGTACTCGGTGGTGCGGTGCACGAGCACCGCGCGCGGGGCGAGGCTCACGCGCGTGTCTCCGGCCCGGGCCGGCCGAGCCTGGCGAGCAGGTCGGTGAGGACATCGGGGGAGAGCGTGAGGCTGTCGATGCGCGGCAGGTTCTCGGCGAGCCGGGTGGCGGCCAGGGCGTGCAGCGTCGAGGCGTTCACTTCGCCGTGCACCCGCAACCAGGCCGCCTGCGACTCGGCGCGCGCGGCACCGACCGCGCGTGCGGCCTCTGCCTCGGCGCGGGCGAGCCGCACCTTGCGCGCCGCCTCGGCCTCTGCGCGTACCCCGTCGGCTGCCGCATTCTCCTCCGCCTCGCGCCGGGTATTGGTACCGCGCTGCTCGACCAACTGCTCCTCGCGGCGAGCGAGTTCGATCTGGCTGGCCAGCTCGTTCTCCGCGATGGTCCGCTCGCGCTCGACGGCCACCGCCCGGCGCTCGTACGTCGCCCGGTCGGCCTCCTGCTGGATCTGCTCCCGGGCCGGGGTGCGCAGTGCGCGCTCCACCTCTGCCTCCGGGCGGATCGCGACGACGCGCACCGCCACCACATCGATGCCGGTGGCCGGCAGCCGTGGCTCGGCGGCCAGTCCCTCGGCGACCCGTTCCCGTACCGCCGCGACCCCGTCGACCAGCGCGCCGGCCAGCGGGGTGCGGGCCAGTACGTCGAGTGTGTGCTGCTGGGCGGTCTCGGTGAGGAGGGTGGCGATCTGCTCCAACGGCGCACCGCGCCAGACGCCGGTGTCGGGGTCGACGGAGAAGTCGAGCCGGGCGGCAGCCTCGGCGGGGTCGCTGATCCGGTACGTCACGGTGGCCTGCACGGTGACGTCCTGGAAGTCGGACGTGCGTGCGTGGAAGGCCATCGCCAACTCGCGGTCGTTGATCGGCACTTCGGAGAGTGCGGCGTGCAGCGACCGATACCAGAAGCTCAGTCCCGGTCCGTCGTGCGTGAGCCGGCCGCGGTTGTGGTGGCGGATGTGGGCGGTGGGTGCGGAGCGCAGATGGCGCCAGCCGAACCGCTCGGTGATGTCGGCCATGTCGGAACCCCTTCATTGTCGTCACAGGGACGATAAGGAGGGTCGGCTGATATCGTCAAGAGGACGAGAACGGTCGGCCGGGCGCACGCGCGCCCGGTCGTCGGTGCCGCGCCGGGATCCGCGGCAAGGGGGTTGGCGCCCATGCACTCGGCCCGACCGCCGCTGTGGCGACAGGGCCTATCCCGTGGAGTCCCGGGAGCACGGGCGGCCGGTGACTCCCGAAGAAGTCACCGGCCGGCCGGACGGTGCGCCGCCCCCGTCCCCACGGTGCGGCGCAGGCGGACCCTCGTCATCCGCTCGGACGACGGCCCACGTTCATCAGGACCCGGTGTCGGCCGGGTCCAGTCCCAGTGCGGGGAAAATGGCGCTCTCCACGAAGCGGGTGAGATACGCCGCATCGGCGATCTTCGCCTCCAGTAGCGGCCTGGCCCGCATCACGCCCAGCAGCTGCGCGGAGACGAACTCCGCCGCGGGGTTGTCCCTGGGGATCTCACCACGCTCCATGGCTCGCTGGAGCATGGCGTCGAGGGCTGCGAGTTCCGGCACGATCAGCGCCTCGCGCAGCGCGCAGAGCAGTTCCGGGCTCTGCAGCGCGGCATGGCTCAGTGCGTGCATCAGTGGGGTGTCGCGTCCGGAGCCCGCGCCGATGGCCTGGGCCGCCTCGCGCAGGTCACCGGCGAGCGAGCCCGTGTCGATGTGCGAGAGCGCCATCCGTCGGGTGCTGTGCAGCGCCGCGACGACCAGCTCGGTCTTGGAGCCCCACTGTCGGTAGAGCGTGGACTTCCCGCACCGGGTGCGGGAAGCGACCCCCTCCATGGTGAGCGATTCGTATCCGCTCTCCCTGAGCAGGTCGAGCACGGCCGTGTAGAACTCCTGCGCCCGCTCCGGCGTGATCTTCGAGCGGCGCGGAGTGTGGGCCTGTTCCTGCACGGAATCGTGCGACGACATGTGCGTTCCCTCTCTGCGACGGTGCGACGAGGTCTTCCGATACGCCAGTGTACCGAAACGCGCGTGTACCGATACGCGAACGTATCGGTACACTGGCGTATCGATACGGCATGGACTGGACCATGCCGTCGTAACAGCGCTTCGTCAGCAAAGGGGCACCGGGTGATGTACGCCCGCAGCGAGCCCGCAGATCGGGAGCCGGACACTTCTGCCCGACCGCCCCTCGTCCGCGAGCTCCTTCTTGTCGTAGGGCTCTTCGTGATCTACAAGTTCGGGCGGCAGGCCGCGAACGGTCACGTCGAGGAGGCGTACCGCAACGCCGGACACGTCTGGGACTTCGAACGCGCGGTCCACCTGCCGGGCGAGGGCGCAGTGCAGGGCGCGCTGCTGCACAGCGAGACGCTGATCCGCCTGGCGAACACCTACTACGCGACCGTGCACTTCCCGGCCACGCTGCTCTTCCTGGCCTGGCTGTACTGGCGTCGCCCCCGCCATTACGTCTGGTCGCGCCGGATCCTCGCCGTGCTCACCGGCGCCGCGCTCGCGCTCCACCTGCTGTTCCCGCTCGCCCCGCCGCGGATGCTGGCCGCCGCCGGACTCGTCGACACCGGTCAGGTGTACGGGCCGACGGTGTACGGAGACACCCCGGCGACCGACTCGATGGCGAACCAGTTCGCCGCGATGCCCTCGCTGCACTTCGGCTGGGCGCTGATGGTCGCCGTCGGACTGATCGTCGCGACGCGCTCGCGGTGGCGGTGGCTGTGGCTGCTGCACCCGCTCGTCACCCTGCTGGTCATAGTCGGCACCGCCAACCACTACTGGCTCGACTCGATCGTCGTCAGCGCGCTGCTGGCCGTCGCTCTCGCGACGCTGCGACTCCAGCGGACGGAGCCGGTCCGACGGCATCTGCCGTGGCCCTCCGGCGCGGGGGGCGAGCCGGAACTCGCCCGTGCCGCGCTGCCGATGTCCCGTGTTCCCGACCCGGCCGCCTCCCAGGCGTACGCCTCGTCGTCCGGGGGCCGACCATGAACGCCACGCTGATCGCCGTCGCCCTCTCCCTGGTCTCCGCCGCCGCGTACGCCTCGGCGGCGGTGGCTCAGGCCCGGCTCGCCGGACGCACCGATCCGGGCACCGGGGTGCTCCGGATGCTCGGGCGCGGGGCGTGGTGGTCGGCGGTCGGACTCAACGCCGGTGGCGCGCTGCTGCATGTCGCGGCGCTGAAGTACGGGCCCCTCACCCTCGTCCAACCGCTGGGCGCGCTGACGCTGGTCGCCGCCGTGCCGTTGGGTGCGCGCGCCGCCGGGCGCCGGGTGACCGGGACCGAATGGCGCGGCACGATCCTCACCCTGCTCGGCCTGGGCGCCCTGCTGCTGACAGCGGGCGGCTCCGCACCGCACGAGACGCTGAGCCTGGTCGAGGCGCTCGCGGTCGGTGCGGCGACCATGGCGGTCGTCGCCGGACTCAGCCGACCCGGGGCCCGCCCCGGACTGAGGCACGCTGCGGCGTCCGGCATCACGTCGGGTGTCGCCTCGGCGCTCACCCAGACACTGACGGTGGCGGTCACGGACCACACCGGCCCGGTGTTCAGCTGGCGCCTGGTGACAGTGGCGCTGCTCGTCTCGGCCTTTGCGATGGGAGGCCTGCTGCTCTCGCAGACCGCCTACCAGGGTGGTCTCGGTGCGCCGCTCGCGGTCGTGACCCTCGCCAACCCCGTTGCCGCCGCGACGATAGGTCTGGCGCTGCTCGGCGAACGCCTCCAGGGCGGGACGATCGCGCTGGTCCCGGCGCTGCTGGGGTCGGCGGCGGCGGTGCGGGGAGTCATACTGCTCAGCCGGGCGCAGGAGGGGACGACGGCGTCGGCGTACCGGGCCAGGATCGAGTCGGAGCGTGCGCCGAGTGTGCCGTCGCGGGTCGTGATCGGCAGTGCCCGGACGACGGATCAGCTGACGCTGCGTCCGGAACCAGGCAGGACAGCCCTGAGGAGGAGCTCACAGGATGGGCGCCCGGCTCCGAACCAACCGGGGTGGGCGGCGGCAGACGCCGTGCCCACCCCAGGGTCCGGGAGGCGGGCATAGGGCTGCGGGCCCTTGAACACCTCGCCCCCACACGCGTACCGGGGTCGTGTGCCGTCAGAAGACCGTCTCTGCGAGCCGCCCGGCGACGGTGAATGCATGCGTGCCGTAGACGGCGAAGACCGCGATGGCGGCAAGGACGACTATTCCGAGCGGGACAGCCCAGGTGAGACGGATCTTCATGCGTGCTCCTTTTTCTTGACGGACTCCGGTTCCGTCGTGCTTCCGACAGTCAGTACGGTGTCGCAGCGGTCTCGGACAGCGTCGTTGTGCGTGGCGATGACCACGGCGCAGCCGTCATCACTCATCGTGCGGAGAATGTCCACCACCAGGGTGGTGTTGTCGTGGTCGAGTGCGCCGGTGGGTTCGTCGGCCAGCACGAGGGCCGGTTGTTTGACGATGAGGCGGGCCAGCGCAACGCGCTGCTGTTCGCCGCCGCTGAGTCTGTGGACCTGTTCCTTCTCGCGGCCGTTCAGCCCGACACGTTCGAGGGCGTCGGCGACGGTCGGGGAGTTCCCCCGTTTCCTGCGCGGCTTCATGGCCACTTCGAGGTTGGCGGCGACAGTCGCGTTCTCGATCAGGGCGTAGTTCTGGAAGAGATAGCCGAGGACATCGCGCCGGTACCGCCGGGCGGCGCCCGGGCCGAAGCCCGTGATGTCCTTGCCCTCGTGGCGGATCGCTCCCGAACTGGGGCTGTCGAGAAGCCCGAAGCAATTGAGCAGGGTCGACTTGCCGGAGCCACTCGGGCCGACCAGCGCAAGCAACTGACCGCGCTGGACGGTGAAGTCGAGGCCGGACCAGAGAGTGCGGGGGCCGTAGGACTTGCTGAGGTTTTCGATCTTGATCATGCGCTGGCTCCGGGAGAACGGTACGGTGTCATGCTTCTGCCGCTCCTTCCTTGACGATCCGGCGGTGGAAGACCGCCAGTGCCACGACAACCGCCGTGACCTCGACGGCGACGAGCAGGGCATTGGCGGTGAGGTCGAGGCCGGTGATCTCGATGGGGGCAGTGGGCCGCGCCGCTCCCATGGCCGCACGCTCCAGGTTCTGCTGGTTCTCCCGCCATATCTGGAACGGCATCCAGACAGCGAGCAGGACGGCCAGGACACCCTCCAAGGCCAGGAGGGAGCGGTGGGTGACGGTGAACCGCCAGCCGCTGATGTGCCGGGCAAAGATGTTCTGTGCGTTCTTCCGGGCGTGGACGATGCACGCCCCGACGCCCGTAATGAGCAGGACCGATATCGCCACCGCCAGGTTGAAGAGCTGAAGCCTGAAGTCCGCGACGAGATCCCGGAGGTTGAGGGCGGCGTTCTGGCCGACCGGGCTCATGCCGGTGACGTAGGTCTCCAGATGGTGCTTCGCGATTCCGGCCGTGACATCGTCCGGGTCCTTGAAGACGAGACTCTGCTGGGAGGCATAGGACATGTACCCGCGGTCGCTCATGTACGGGGACCCGTCGGGAAAGACGATGAGAACCGGATCTTGTACGAAGGACTCGTCCGCATCGGGGTTGGTCCTGCTCTGCAGCCGACCTCGGGGATTGTAGGTGAAGAGACGCTGACCGTCCTCGATACTGAGAGCGGATACCTGCTTGCTGGGGACCTTGCCCGGTTCGCTCGGGTTCAACGTCTCCGGGACCATGGCGGCGAGCCGGTCGGTGTACCTGCTCAGACCCTCGGGCACCAGCAGCCGTATCCGGGTGCGGTCGGCTGTTGTCCCGGGCAGACGCCGGCCGCCCGTGTCGCGGACCGGCTGCGCGGCGAGGTAGGACTCGTTGACCAGAAGAAGATCACGGTCGGGGAGTGCGGCCCGATTGCCCGAATTCCGGAAATGCCGGTGTCCGACGACAAGAATCTGTCCGTCTCTGTCCGCCTGGCGCAGCCAGCCCCCCACTTGCTCGGTGAGCGCGTTCAAGCCGTTCTCGCTTGCGACACTGCCGTTGAGAGCGAGCGCTGTCGTGTCCCCGATCTCGCGGTAGGTCTCGATGCTTGATTCACGGGCCATGATGTTCTGGCCCGCCAGGACGACGTCACCGGTGATACCCACCGCGAGCAGCAGGGCAGGAATCCGTACGAGGTAGGTGCTCACCGAAGCGGTACGTGTGGGCAGTTCACCCTTGAGGGCGCGCAGCAGCTCGGTCTGGAAGGTCAGCTGGAGGACGATCGCGTGGGCCGCCAGGGCGATGAGGCCCAGCCCGGCGGCGAACCCCAGGGCGACGAGAGCGAAGGTCCCGATCCAGGCCAGCCCGTTGTACCAGGCCAGCAGCAGGAGGGCCAGGGCGGTCACGGCCAACAGGGCGGCCATCCAGAAGATGGCCAGCTGACGGAGGTCCCGCAGGAGTATCCGCCCGAAGCCTCTGCCCTGCAGCCGTTGGACCCCGTACGTCTTGGCACTGAGCATGACGCCGGCACCTGTCATCGTCACGACGGCCAGGGCGACGACGAAGAAGGAACGGAGAAGAGCGCTGCCGCTGTAGACCGGAGTCAACTGGTCGATGGAGTAGGGGTGGTAGACCGCGGCCTCGAATCCGAGGCCCGTCAGGACCTGGACGAGTTCGCCGGCAGCTTGGTCCGGTCCGAAGACGTAGTAGTAGCCGCGGGCATCACGATTGCCGAGTTCGGCGATGGGGTGCACATCGGTGCCGAAGTCGCGGTCGAACGCGGGGTAGCCATCGCGCAGCCAGTCGGAGCGGGGCCCGCCGGCGGTGAGATAGAGGTGTCGACGACTGTACGGCGCCTTGAGATCGGGCGTCTCACGGGCGATCGTCGCCCGGTGGGAATCGGCGAATTCCGTCAGCACGCGGGTGACGTGTGCACCGCTGGTCGCACCGTTCGAATCCGTCACCCATACGACAGCTGAATGCCCCATGGCCCAGCGCCCGTCGAGGTCTCGGATGAACAGAAAGGCGAGTACGGCGGAGAACACCAGCACAGCGGCGTGGACGAACTTGATACTTCGGTGCAGCATGAACGACCCGAGATTGGGGAGCGCGGCTCCGGGAGGGCAGAGCAGACAGGCAACGGGCCGTCCGCGCGAGACGTAGCGTCTGCGTCCGCGGGCGACCCGCTCACCTCATGGTCAGCAGGCGGTCAGGCCCACCCGCATCAGCAGCTGGTGTTGTAGTAGGCCTTGTTCCCCGACAGGGCCACGTTGGCCTGTGCGAAGGACCAGCTGCCCTTGGCCGCCTCGTCACTGTCGATGTACTTACCGACGGCGGTCGAGCCGTGGCACTTGCTCCCGTGGTAGTAGTCCGACCACACGATCGCCGTTCCGGCCCCGTGGTCCCAGGTGCCACCCTCCGCCGGGTAGGTGATGGTCGCCAGTGCCGGGGTGGCAGCCGCGATGACCAGGGCACCGGCGGCTATACCGGCCTTCAGGCCACTCTTGATCTTCATAGTTGATCCTCAATTCGTATGCGGAAGTCATGATCACGTAGATGACATGACCATGAGAACGATCCAAGATCGTCGCGCCCGTAGCAAGATCATTTTTAGGCCAGCCTCGCGGTTGGCCGGAACGTGCCGGAGCGGCGTCCGCACGGCGCGGGGCCGGCACGGAGCAGGCGCTCAGGGTGCCGGGGCGGCGGCCGCGAGGAGCGGCGCCGAGGGGCATCCGGTGGCTTGTTTCCTCCTCGATCTCCCCCGTGACCCCAAAGGCGCGGGGGAGATCCCCCTACCCCGCCGACGGGCTCGACCCGGTGGCCGGGATCCCGTCCAGAGCCCGTGTCAGCCAGCCGATCCAGAAGTTCTCCAGATCGATGCCGCCGCGGAGTACGAGATGCCGCAGCCGGTCCTCCTCCGAGTTCCGCTCCGGCGGGAAGTCCCGCTCCTCGATCGCCAGATACTCGGCCAGCTGCTTCCGGTGCAGCTCCAGGTGGCGACGTAGTTCCGCGTCCAGGCCCGGTGCACCGACCACCGCCGCCGCGCGCATCCGCAGCAGCAGCGGATCGCGGATCTGCTTCGGGTCCTCCCTGAGTGCCACCCACGCGGACAGTGCCGCGCGGCCGGCCGGCAGGACCTCGTACTCCTTCTTCTGCCCACGGGCCGGCTGCGCCGACGGCAGGGCCCTGATCTGCCCGGCCTGCTCCAGCTTTCCCAGCTCGCGATAGATCTGCTGGTGCGTGGACGACCAGAAGTAGCCGATCGACCGGTCGAACCTGCGGGTCAGCTCCAGCCCCGACGACGGCTTTTCGAGCAGGGCGGTGAGGATCGCGTGCGGGAGTGACATGGAGAGCATCCTAGGGACGGCCCGGGCGTCACAGGGCTGCCGCGAGCTCCGTCCCCTGGCGGATGGCCCGCTTGGCATCCAGTTCGGCGGCCACGTCGGCGCCGCCGATCAGGTGCGGCGTACGGCCCGCGGCAACCAGCTCCTCGTGCAGTTCGCGCCGAGGCTCCTGACCGGCGCAGAGCACCACCGTGTCCACCGGCAGGAGATGCTGCTCGCCGTCGACCGTCAGGTGCAGACCGTCGTCGTCGATGCGGTCGTACGTGGCGCCGGCGATCATCGTGACGCCTCGGTGCCGCAGCTCCGTACGGTGGATCCAGCCGGTCGTTCTGCCCAGTCCGGCGCCCACCTTGCTCGTCTTGCGCTGCAGGAGATGTACGGTGCGCGGCGGCTTCGGGCGCTCGGGGAGGCGCAGGCCACCACGCTCCCGGTACGCGGTGTCGACCCCCCAGTGCCGGAAGAACACCTCCGGGTCGAGGCTCGCCGCATCGCCGCCGTCCGTCAGGAATTCGGCGACGTCGAAGCCGATCCCGCCCGCACCGATGATCGCGACCCGCTGTCCGACGCGCGCCCCGTCGCGCAGGACGTCGAGGTAGCTGACCACGCTGGGGTGGTCCAGGCCCGGGATCGCGGGGGAGCGGGGGGTGACGCCGGTGGCGAGGACGATCTCGTCGAAGCCGTCGAGCGTGTCCGGCGTCGCCTTCGTACCGAGCCGGACCTCGACCTGCTGCTCCGCGAGCCGGGTGCGGAAGTAGCGCAGCGTCTCGTCGAACTCCTCCTTGCCGGGGATCCGGCGTGCCACATTCAGCTGGCCGCCGATCTCGTCGGCCGCGTCGAACAGCGTCACCTCGTGCCCGCGCTCCGACGCCGACACGGCGCACGCGAGCCCGGCGGGACCTGCGCCGACGACGGCGACGCGCTTACGGGTCCGGGTCGGCGACAACGTGAGTTCGGTCTCGTGGCAGGCGCGCGGATTGACCAGGCAGGAGGTGATCCTTCCGCTGAACGTGTGGTCCAGGCACGCCTGGTTGCAGCCGATACAGGTGTTGATCGCGTCGGCACGTCCCGCGCTCGCCTTGGCGACGAAGTCCGGGTCGGCGAGGAACGGCCGGGCCATGGACACCATGTCCGCCCGCCCCGAGGCGAGGATCTCCTCGGCGACCTCGGGGGTGTTGATCCGGTTGCTGGTCACCAGCGGTACGGAGACGGCCCCGCGCACCTTCTCGGTGACCCAGGTGTACGCACCGCGCGGCACGGACGTCGCGATGGTGGGGATGCGGGCCTCGTGCCAGCCGATGCCAGTGTTGATGATCGTGGCCCCGGCCGCCTCGATCTCCCGGGCGAGCTGCACGACCTCCTCCAGTGAGGAGCCGCCGGGCACCAGGTCCAGCATCGAGAGCCGGTAGATCAGGATGAAGTCGCTGCCGACCCGCTCGCGGACCCGGCGCACGATCTCCACGGGGAACCGGATGCGGTTCTCGTACGAGCCGCCCCAGCGGTCGGTGCGGTGGTTGGTTTCGGCGGCGATGAACTCATTGATCAGATAGCCCTCGGAGCCCATGATCTCGACACCGTCGTAGCCTGCCCGCCGTGCCAGTTCGGCGGTCCGCACGAAGTCCTCGATGGTCTCCTCGACCTCGGTGTCCGTCAGGGCGTGCGGGGTGAAGGGGCTGATGGGGGCCTGGATCGCACTCGGCGCCACCAGATCCGGATGGTGCGCGTACCGGCCGAAGTGGAGGATCTGCATCGCGATCCGGCCGCCCGCCGCATGCACGGCGGCGGTGACCTGGGCGTGCTGCTCGGCCTCCGCATCGGTGGTCAGCTTGGCGCCGCCGGGATAAGGGCGGGCCCGGTCGTTCGGCGCGATGCCCCCGGTGACCATGAGCCCGACTCCGCCGCGGGCGCGGGCGGCGTAGAAAGCCGCCATCCGCTCGAAGCCGCGCTCGGCCTCTTCCAGACCGACATGCATCGACCCCATCAGCACCCGGTTGGGAAGGGTGGTGAACCCGAGGTCGAGCGGGCTCAGCAGATTCGGGTACGGGGTCATCCGGCGGCTCCTCGCGCAGTGTCGTTGCGCCAGTTGTAGACCACCGGAACGCCATTGTGCAACAAGTTGCATAATGGCGTTCGTCGCACCGGACCGACCACCCGGCGCCGTCCCCCGGACGGAGTAGTACCGGGGTACGTCCACCCGTCGAGGCGCGGAGAGTGGATCCGTGACCCGGACCGCACCCACTACTCCATGGAGACCCCCATGACCTGCGTCAACCGGCGTGACCTCGGCCTTCTTGTCCTGCGCGTCGGCACCGGCGCGGTCCTGGCCGCGCACGGCACCCAGAAGCTGTTCGGCTGGTTCGGCGGCGGGGGCATCGAAGGAACCACCGCGGGCATGGAGGCCATGGGCTTCCACCCGCCCAAGCACAGCGCCCTCGCCGCCGGACTCGGCGAGGCGGGCGGCGGTGCCCTGCTGGCCCTCGGCCTCGCCACGCCCGCCGCCGGCGCGGCGGCGGCGGGCGCCATGGCGGGCGCCGTCGCCGTGCACGCGCCCGCGGGCTTCTTCGCGCAGGGCGGCGGGTACGAATACCCGGCGTTCCTCGGTTTCACCGCCGCGGCGATCGGACTGACCGGCCCCGGCCGTTACTCGCTCGACCATGTCACCTGGCATGTGTTCAACCAGCCGTGGATGGTCGCGCTCGCCTTCGCGGGCAGCGCCGCCGCGGCCGCCGCGGTGGTCGGGAGGCGGGCCAGGGGGCAGAGCAAGGGCGCCGACGAGGCCTGAGCCGACGGGCCGAGCGGGGCGGCCCCGATGCGCTCCCATGACCCGTGTCCCGGCCGTCGAGTGGCCGCAGGACGTTCCCTTTCGAGTGACTTCGCCGCCCCGGCGCCCACGGCGCCCGTTCCGCGTGTCCGAGGCTTGCAGCCGGGCTGGCCTGCTCCGGCCGGGAGCCGCAGAACCGCTGGGAGTCCGCCGTGCACATCCTGCTCGTCGCGAGTGCCTTCAACAGCCTCACTCAGCGCGTCCATGCCGAGCTGCGGGACCGCGGCCACGGCGTGGCGGTCGAACTCGCGCTCTCCGACGACCATCTGCGGGACGCGGTCCGACGGTTCGCACCCGAACTGATCGTCGCCCCGATGCTCAGGACGGCCATCCCGCGAGACGTGTGGTCGGCGCACACGTGCCTCATCGTCCATCCCGGACCCGTGGGCGACCGCGGTCCGTCCTCGCTCGACTGGGCGATCCACGAGGGCGTCACCCGCTGGGGTGTGACGGTTCTGCAGGCCGACGAGGAGATGGACGCCGGAGACGTCTGGGCGTCGGTCGGGTTCTCCGTACCGCAGGTCGGCAAGAGCGACCTGTACCGCAACGAGGTCTCCGACGCGGCGCTGACGGCTGTGCTGCTCGCCGTCGACCGGTTCGCCTCGGGAACGTACAGACCCCGGCCCCAGGACGGCACACGGGCCACGGGCGGCACCCGACCGTACTTTCGCCAGCAACTCCGGCGGATCGACTGGCGGTCCGACTCCACGGAGACCGTGCTGCGCAAGCTGCGGGCGGCCGACTCGTCCCCCGGTGTGCTCGACGAACTGCTCGGCGGCGAGTGGTTCCTGCACGGGGGACACCCCGAGGACCGGCTGCGCGGCCGCCCCGGCGAGCTGCTCGCCACGCGGGCCGACGCGGTCTGCCGGGCGACCGCCGACGGCGCCGTGTGGATCCCGGAACTGCGCGCCAGGCGGCGGCCGGGAGAGCCCGCCCCGTTCAAACTCCCCGCCGTCCTGGCGCTCGGCGACCGACTGCCTCCGCTGCCCGATGACCCGGTTCCGCCGGACGCGCGCGAGCGCCGCGGAACCTGGACCGACATCCGCTACGAGGAGACCGGTGCCGTCGGACATCTCACGTTCTCGTTCCCCGGCGGCGCCATGAGCACCACGCACTGCACACGCCTCCTGGACGCCTACCGGGCGGCGTGCTCCCGGCCCACGTCGGTCCTGGTGCTGGGCGGCGGCCGGGACTTCTTCTCCAACGGCATCCACCTGAACGTCATCGAGGCGGCGGCCGACCCCGCCGAGGAGTCCTGGGCCAACATCAACGCCATCAACGACCTGGTGCAGGCGGTGCTGACCACCGACGACCGGCTGGTGATCGCTGCCGTGGGCGGCAACGCCGCCGCCGGGGGAGCAATGCTCGCCCTGGCCGCCGACGAGGTCTGGTGCCGCAAGGGATCGGTCCTGAATCCGCACTACCGGCTGATGGGATTGTCCGGCTCGGAGTACTGGACGCGCACTCTGCCGCACCGAGTGGGCCCCGAGGTTGCCGAACGGCTCGTCCATGAGGCGCTGCCGCTCGGTGCCGAAGCCGCCGAACGGCTCGGCCTGGTGGACCGGACGATCGCCTGCCGGCCCCAGGACTTCCCGGGCGAGGCTCTCCGGCCGGCCGTCCGGCTGGCCTCGTCGACCGACGTACAGGCACGGATCGCCCGGAAGAAGACGACGCTGGAGCGCCAGGAGGCGGTCAAGCCGCTGGCCGTCCACCGGCAGGAGGAACTGGCCGCGATGCGGTCCATCTTCTTCGACCCGGATGCGCCGTACCACTTGCTGCGCCGCGCCTTCGTGCGCAAGGAACCCCCGGTCCGGACGCCGCACCACATCGGCACCGACGTTCCCGGCGCGCGCACGGCAGATCCTTCCGCCGACCGGGACCGCAATGTCACCGCAACGGCGGCGCTCGCCGTCGCACCCGGACCGGCTGACGGTTAGCTGGACACGAAGGCCGAAAAGCGGGCATTCATCGCAGAGCTCTCCAAGGAGGCATCCCCATGGGTGCAGCAACACCGAACACGGTCGGCGCCCGGGCAGAAGGTGCGGCCGCCGACGAGGAGTCCCCGATCCACATCCTCTGGATCAATGCGGGGCTGAGCTGTGACGGCGACTCGGTGTCGCTGACCGCGGCGATGCAGCCCAGCATCGAGGAGATCGTGCTCGGTGTGCTGCCCGGGCTGCCCAAGATCCAGGTCCACTGGCCCCTGATCGACTTCGACAGCGGTCCGGTGGGCGGCGCGGACACCTTCATCGAATGGTTCTTCAAGGGCGAACGCGGCGAGCTCGATCCCTTCGTGCTGGTCATCGAGGGATCCATCCCCAATGAGTCGATCAAGCAGGAGGGTTACTGGTGCGGCTTCGGCGACAACCCCGAGACCGGCCAGCCGATCACCACCAGTGAGTGGATCGACCGGCTGGCGCCGAAGGCCCTGGCGGTCGTCGCCATCGGCACCTGCGCCACCTACGGCGGCATCCATGCGATGGCCGGCAACCCGACCGGCGCCATGGGCGTACCCGACTACCTGGGCTGGGACTGGACCTCGAAGGCCGGTATCCCGATCGTGTGCGTGCCCGGCTGCCCGATCCAACCGGACAACTTCTCGGAGACCCTTACCTACCTGCTCTACCAGGCGGTGGGATCCGCGCCGATGATTCCGCTGGACGACAAGCTGCGCCCGGCCTGGCTCTTCGGAGCCACCGTGCACGAGGGGTGCGACCGGGGCGGTTACTACGAGCAGGGCGAGTTCGCCACCACCTACGACTCGCCGAAATGCCTGGTCAAGCTGGGCTGCTGGGGTCCCGTCGTCAAGTGCAACGTACCCAAGCGCGGCTGGATGAACGGCATCGGCGGCTGCCCGAACGTCGGCGGCATCTGTATCGCCTGCACCATGCCCGGATTCCCCGACAAGTTCATGCCGTTCATGGACGAACCGCCCGGCGGCAAGGTCTCCAGCGCCGCCAGCGAAGCGTACGGGGCGGTGGTCCGCAGGCTCCGGTCGATCACGGCGAAGACCGTGGACAAGGAGCCGAGGTGGCGTCACAAGGGCTCCAAGCTGACCACCGGATACCGATCGCCCCGGTGACGGGCGCGGCGTCCGCCGGGTGCCCCGTACCCCGCGATCGGTGAACGTCCCGTTTCCGCCCCGCTCCCTCCTCCATCAACTCCCACTCCCCAGAAGGGTCATGGCACACACAATGGCACCCACGACGAAGGCGGCCGGCGACGGCAGTGGCCTCGTCGAGATGGCCTGGGATCCGATCACCCGGATCGTAGGCAGTCTCGGCATCCACACGAAGATCGACTTCAAGCAGAAGCAGGTCGCGGAGTGCTACAGCACCTCGTCGGTCTTCCGTGGCTACAGCGTCTTCATGCGGGGCAAGGATCCCCGGGACGCCCACTTCATCACCAGCCGCATCTGCGGGATCTGCGGCGACAACCACGCCACATGTTCCGTGTACACGCAGAACATGGCCTACGGGGTGAAGCCGCCGAACCTCGGTGAGTGGATCATCAACCTGGGCGAGTCGGCGGAGTACATGTTCGACCACAACATCTTCCAGGAGAACCTGGTCGGGGTCGACTACTGCGAGAAGATGGTCCGCGAGACCAACCCCGGAGTCATGGAGCTCGCCGAGCGCACCGAGGCGCCGCACGCCGGGGAGCACGGTTACCGCACGATCGCGGACATCATGCGCTCCCTCAACCCGATCGAGGGAGAGTTCTACCGCGAGGCTCTTCAAGTGAGCCGCTACACGCGGGAGATGTTCTGCCTGATGGAAGGGCGCCATGTGCACCCCTCCACGCTCTACCCGGGCGGCGTCGGAACGGTCGCGTCCGTCCAGCTCTTCACGGACTACCTCAGCCGCCTCATGCGGTACGTGGAGTTCATGAAGCGGGTCGTTCCCCTGCACGACGACCTGTTCGACTTCTTCTACGAGGCACTGCCCGGGTACGAGGAGGTCGGCCGCCGGCGGGTGCTGCTCGGCTGTTGGGGAGCGCTCAACGACCCCGAACACTGCGACTTCACGTACGCCAACATGACCGACTGGGGACGGAAGATGTTCGTCACCCCCGGTGTGATCGTGGACGGCAAACTGGTCACCAACGACCTCACCGAGATCAACCTCGGCATCCGGATCCTGCTCGGCAGTTCGTACTACGACGACTGGGAGGGCAAGGAACAGTTCGTCACCCATGACCCGCTGGGCAACCCGGTGGACCCCCGCCACCCGTGGAACCAGCACACGATCCCCGCCCCGCAGAAGCGGAACTTCGACGACAAGTACAGCTGGGTGATGTCGCCCCGCTGGTTCGACGGCAAGGATCACCTGCCCCTGGACACCGGTGGCGGCCCCCTCGCCCGCCTCTGGTCCACCGCGTTGTCCGGGCTCGTCGATGTCGGCTATGTGAAGGCGACCGGCCACAGCGTCGTCATCAACCTGCCGCGCACGATGACCAAGCCCGAGACCACCTTCGAGTGGAAGATCCCGAAGTGGAGCAACGCGCTGGAACGCAACCGCGCCCGCACCTACTTCCAGGCGTACGCCGCCGCCATCGCGCTGCACTGCGCCGAGAAGGGGCTCGAGGAGGTCCGCGCCGGACGCACCCAGACCTGGGAGAAGTTCGACGTGCCGGACGAGAGCATCGGCGTCGGCTTCACGGAGGCCGTACGCGGTGTGCTCTCCCATCACATGGTGATCAGGGACGGCAAGATCGCCAACTACCACCCCTACCCGCCCACCCCGTGGAACGCCAGCACGCGGGACACGTTCGGTACCCCCGGCCCCTACGAGGACGCGGTGCAGAACACGCCGATCTTCGAGGAGAACTCCCCGGAGAACTTCAAGGGCATCGACATCATGCGGACCGTCCGCAGCTTCGACCCCTGTCTGCCGTGCGGCGTCCACATGTACGTGGGCGGCGGCAAGACCGTCCAGCAGATGCATGTGCCCACCGGGCTGAGCGGACTGGCCGGATGAGCGCCGCAGCGAAGGTCGTCGCACCCCCGAGGGCCCTCGACGCCGTGGAGGCCGGGCAGCGGGTCGAGGACCTGCTCGACCGCCTGAGCACCACCGGCGACCGGGAAGTGTGCGCCGCGGCAGAGGAGTTGGTACGGGTCCTGATGGACTTCTACGGCGCAGGCCTGGCCCGGATCGTCGGCCGCCTCGGCACCACCGCGGACCGCGGAACCGGCGACGGGCCGCTCGCCGCGCTCCTCGACGACGAACTCGTGTCGAGCCTGCTCGCCCTGCACGATCTGCACCCGGAGGACACCGGCACACGGATCACGCGCGCCCTGGACTCCGTACGCGACCCCGTCGAGGTCGTCGGCTTCGACGAGGAGACCGGGATCCTGCGGCTGCGCTCGTCGGCCGGGGCCGGCGACGGCGGTGGCTGCGGCTGCCCGAGCACGGGCGCGGCGACGCAGCGCAGCGTCGAGGACGCGCTGGCGTGCTTCGTACCGGAGGTGGAGCAGGTGGTCATGGAGTCGGTGACCATCGACCGGGAGCCGCCCCTGCTCCAGATTTCCACCCGTCCGCCGGCCGGAACTGCCGGTGCCGGGGCGACTGTTGCCGCGACGGCACCATGAGCGCCCCCCCGACCAGGGCCGAGGGTCGCCCGGCGCCCGTTGCCCGCGCCCGAGGCCTGCGCAGATTCGCCGCGCCGCCGGAACCCCGGCAGGAACGGTGCGAGCTGTGCGGCGTGCCCGTGACCGAGGGCGGTCACCGGCATCTCGTGGACACCGAGAAGCGCGCGCTGGCCTGTGCGTGCACCCCGTGCGCCCTGCTGTTCGAGCGGCCCGGCGCAGCCCACGGACGCTTCAGAACGGTCCCGGACCGCTATCTGTCCGATGCGGACCACCGTCTCGACGACGGTGCGTGGGAGCTTCTGCAGATCCCGGTCGGCGTCGCGTTCTTCTTCCGCAACGCGGCGCTGGACCGGCTGGTCGCGCTCTACCCGAGCCCGGCCGGAGCCACCGAGAGCGAACTCGATCCGGAGACCTGGCAGACCGTGCTCGGCGCCAGTCGCCTCGCCGCCCTCCTCGAACCCGACGTCGAGGCCCTGCTGATGCGTCGCACGGAGGGCCGGGCCGAGTGCTACCTCGTACCGATCGACATCTGTTACGAACTGGTGGGACGCATGCGCCTGCTGTGGCAGGGCTTCGACGGCGGCGCCGAGGCCAGGGCCGATCTCCAGGCGTTCTTCGCGCACGTCGAGGGACGCGCCCGGACCCAGGAGAAGGGGCACCCGCGGTGACGGAATTCGCCTTCACCTGCGCCGGAGTCCGCGCCGACCCGTACGCGGCGGGCCCCACGCTGGTCTTCCGGCTGCGCATCACCGCGTCCGCGGAAGCGCGGGTGCACGCCCTCGCGCTGCGCTGCCAGATCCGTATTGAACCGGCCCGGCGCGGTTACGAGCCGGGCGAGGCAGACGGACTGCACGACCTCTTCGGCGACCGCTCACGCTGGGGAAATACGCTCCAGCCGCTGCAGTTCGCGCAGGTCTCCCTCACGGTTCCGTCCTTCACCACGGAGACCGAGGTGGACCTCGTCGTGCCCTGCACCTACGACCTGGACATCGCCGCGACCCGGTACTTCGACGCGCTCCGGGACGGTGAGGTGCCGCTCCTCCTGCTCTTCTCCGGCACCGCCTTCACCGGGGACGGCGGCTTCCACGTCGAGCCGATTCCCTGGGACCGCGAGGCGCCCTTCCGGATGCCGGTGGCGGTGTGGAAGGACATGATCGAGCAGCACTTCCCGGGCTGCGGCTGGATCCGGCTGCCGCGCGACACCATGAACGCCCTGCTCGCCTTCCGCTCGCGGCAGGCCCTGCCGTCCTGGGAGGCGACCGTCCAGGCCCTGATCGACCTGGCCGGAGCCGCAGGTGCTCCACCTCCGCAGTCCCCTGAGCGCCCCGTGCACCGGGCCGTACTGCCCCGGGTCACCGAGAGGACTGCGCCGTGACCTCATCCCTCCTCACGCCCGCAATGGAGACCCGGTTCGCCATCGCACGGCAGGTGGCCGACACCGTCCTCTTCGAGGGCTATGTGCTCTACCCGTACCGGGCCTCCGCGGCCAAGAACCGGCTCCGTTGGCAGTTCGGGGTGCTCGTGCCGCCCGGCTGGGGCGCCGACCGCGAGGAGCACGACTTCCAGCACACCGAGTGCCTGATGGAGCCGAAGCCCGGCGCGACGCTCGCCGTCGAAGCACGGTTTCTGCACGCCCAACGGCGCACGGTGCAACAGGCCCGCGACGACGGCACGTTCGCGACCGTGGCTGAACTCGACCTCGCCGACCGGGTGCTGGTCCCCTGGGACGAGGGCGCAGAGGAACGGGTCGAAGTGGTCGTGGACGTCAGCGAACTGGCCGGGGACGGTGTCACCGTCCACTTCACCAGGCCCGCCCGCGAGGAGACCGAACCCGTCCTGGACGCGGACGGGCGGACGCTGGGCCGCCTGGTCCGCCGCTGCGAGGAGATCAGCGGCGTGGTGCGGCTGTCCGCCCGCGAACTCGACGGCCCCTACCGGGTCATGAGGCTCACCGCCGTGGTGGAGAACACCAGCACCTGGACGCCCGACTCAGCCGCGGCCGATCGGGACGCCGCGCTCCCGCGGTCGCTGGTCGCCGCCCACCTCCTGATGGGTCTCAGCGCGGGCTCGTTCCTGTCGATGACGGACCCGCCCGAGTGGGCGAAGGGCGCGGTCGCGGACTGCCGCAACCTGCACACCTGGCCGGTGCTCGCCGGGGAACCCGGGCGCGGGGAACTGATGCTGTCGTCCCCGATCATCCTGGAGGACCATCCGGCCATCGCCCCCGAGAGCCCCGGAGCGCTGTACGACGCCACCGAGATCGACGAGATCCTCGCCCTGCGCACGGCGACCCTGACCGACCAGGAGAAGCGCGAGGCCCGCGGCACCGACGCCCGGGCGGCCGCGGTCGTCGACCTGGCCGAATCGATGCCCCCCGAGGTCCTGGAGCGGCTGCACGGCGCGGTGCGGGCCCTGCGCGAGATCACCGGACCCGACACGTCACCGCCCGCCGCGCAGGACCCCCTCCCGGACGGCGCGGACCTCATCGACGCCCGCGGCGTGCTCCGCCCCGACACCCCGTGGTGGGACCCCGCGAGCGACGACACCGCCGACCCGGCCCGGGATCGCATCCTGGTGGACGGCCGGTCCGTGGGCGTGGGCAGCCGCGTCCTCCTACGACCGGGACTGCGGCGTACCGATGCCCAGGACCTGTTCCTCAAGGGCCGCAGCGCACAGGTCGAAGCAGTGCTCCACGACGTCGACGGCGGAGTGCACCTCGCGGTCACGGTCGAAGGCGACCCGGGCGCGGACATCCGCCGTGAGCAGGGGCGCTTCCTGTATTTCCAGCCGGACGAGATCGCCCCCCTGGAGGATGCGTGAACGCCCCCGCGCAGGAACGTCCGAGAACCCTGGTCGCCGGGATCGGGAACATCTTCCTCGGCGACGACGGCTTCGGCGTCGAGACGGTGCGCGCACTGTCCTCGCACCGTCTCCCGAACCATCTCGAGGTGGTCGACATCGGCGTACGGGGCGTCCACCTCGCCTACCAGCTCCTCGACGGATACGACACGCTCGTCCTGATCGACGCAACCGAGCGCGGCGGCACCCCGGGAACCCTGTACCTGATCGAGGTCGACGAACCCGGCGCAGTCGAGCCGCAGAACGCACTGCTCGACGGCCACCGGATGACCCCCGACGCAGTCCTGGCACTGCTCGGAACCCTGTGCGCCGGCACCGGGGCCGTACCGCCGAGGCGCACGCTCGTCGTCGGTTGCGAACCCGACAACGTCGACGAAGGGATCGGGCTGAGCACTCCGGTGGCCGCAGCAGTGCCACAGGCCGTACGGATGGTCCTGGACCTCGTACGGGAAGAAGACCACGGCGCCGCCGCCCAGCGTGCGGCGGCCGGACCCGCCATGAACCGAGCAGAAGGAACCCACCCATGAAGAAGACCCTCATCTGCGGCCTGACCGCCGCCGCCCTCGTCGCCCTCGCCGCGCAGGTCCTGCCCGACGTCAAGCGTTATCTGCGGATGCGCTGCATGTGACGGCGCCCGCCGCCCGGTCCCCGCCCCTGCTGCACCGAATGGTGCATGTGCCGTACGGGTACCGGCGAGCCGGTCCGCCCGCCCCCGTCACCCGCCGCTGTAATGACGCACGGCAGGACGGAGATGCAATGCACGAGATGTCGATCGCCATGGCCGTCGTCGACCAGGTCGAGGAGGCGGCTCAGGCAGCCGGAGCCGCCTCGGTCGGGTCCGTCCGGCTCCAGGTCGGCGAACTGGCCGGAGTCGTTCCCGACGCCCTGTCCTTCTGCTTCGGACTCGCCTGCGCCGGGACCGTTCTGGAAGGCGCCGAACTCGTCGTCGAACCCGTGGTGGCCCGCGCGCGGTGCGAGCCCTGCGCGGACGAATGGGCGGTCGGCATGCCGCCCCGCCTGTGCTGTCCGGCCTGCGGCGAGCCGACCGCCGAACTCCTGTCGGGGCGCGAGCTGCAGATCGTCAGCGCGCACTGGCAGGACGGACCCGAACACGAACACGCCCGCGAACCGATCTCCCAGGAGCGCTGAACGATGTGCCGTGAAGTCGACCTGCAGCAGGCGGTACTCGCCAAGAACGACGCGACGGCGAACAACCTGCGAGCCGTGCTCACGGCACGCGGCACCACCGTCGTCAACCTGCTCTCCAGCCCCGGCAGCGGCAAGACAGAACTGCTGGAAGGCGAACTCGGCCGGGCCCGGGAGAGGGGAGTGCCGGTCGCCGCGCTCACCGCCGACCTCGCCACCGAGAACGACGCGGTCCGCCTGGCCCGGTCCGGAGCCCCGGTCAAACAGGTGCTGACCGACGGACTCTGCCATCTGGAGGCCGGGATGCTGGGCCGCCACATCGACGACTGGCTCCCCGACGGGACCCGGATCCTCTTCGTCGAGAACGTCGGCAACCTGGTCTGCCCCGCCTCGTACGACCTCGGGGAAACGCTCAGGGTCGTCCTCGCCTCCGTGACGGAAGGCGAGGACAAGCCGCTGAAGTACCCCACCGCGTTCGGACTGGCCCAGCTCGTCGTGGTCACCAAGACCGACCTTGCGCAGGCCGTCGGATTCGACGAGGCCGCATTCCGTGCCCATGTCGAGCAGGTCAACCCCGGTGTGGACGTGGTGCTCACCGCCGCCCGCCGCGGTGAGGGGGTCGGCACGCTGCTCGACCGGGCCCTGGCCGCCGGGGAAGGCGCCCCCGTCCACACACCGGTGATGGCCCGACAGCACCCGTCCCACCGGCACCCGCATACGCACAGCAACCAGGACCACCGCACGCACGGAGGCCAGCACACCCACAGCCACACGCATACGGGTGTGCACACGCACACGCATCCGGACGTCGGAACCCACGATCACCCGCACACCGGTCCGCACGCCCACGCGCACCCCGACGAGCCGCTCGTCGTGACGACGGCACCCGCCTCCGCGGCGCAGCACCGCCCGTGACGACCCCACAGCCCGGGACCGCCGTCGCCGGGGCCGTGCAGAGGCGGCGGGTCGTGGTCCGCGGCGTCGTGCAGGGGGTGGGCTTCCGGCCCTACCTGTACGCCCGCGCCACCGGGCTCGGGCTTGCCGGGCACGTCACCAACACCACCGAAGGCGTTGTCGCCGAGGTCGAGGGCGCCCCGGCCGCGGTGGCCCTGTTCTGCGACCGGATCGCCGCGGACGCCCCACCTCTCGCCCTGGTGGACTCCGTCGACCACAGGGAAGTCCCCGCCGCCGGCGGATCCCGCTTCAGCATCGAGGACTCCCGGACCGGCGGACCGGCCCGCACACTGGTCTCCCCGGACGTGGCCACCTGCGCCGACTGCCTCACCGAACTGGCCGATCCGGCCGACCGGCGCCACCGCCACCCCTTCATCACCTGTACGCACTGCGGGCCCCGCTTCACCATCGTCACCGGAGTGCCGTACGACCGCGCGCACACGACCATGGCCCGCTTCCCGATGTGCGCCGCCTGCGCCCGTGAGTACGCCGACCCCGCCGACCGGCGCTTCCACGCACAGCCGGTCGCCTGCCCCGACTGCGGCCCCCGGCTGCGACTGCTCGTGGGACAGCCGGACCGAACACTGCCCGCACAGCCCGCAACCGGACTCGACCCGGTCGCGGAGGCCCGCCGACTGCTGTCCGACGGCGCTGTCCTCGCGATCAAGGGACTCGGCGGCTACCACCTCGCGTGCGATGCCGAGAACTCCGCCGCGGTGTCCCTGCTGCGCCGCCGCAAGGCCCGCGGCGACAAGCCGTTCGCCATGATGGCCCGCGGCATCGACGACATCGCGCACCTCGTGCAGCTGGGCGCCGAGGAGCGTGCCCTGCTCATCGGCGCCGTCCGGCCCGTCGTCCTCCTGCGGCGCCGCACCGACGCCCGCCCGGGCCCCGGTACTCCATGGCCGTCCGACGCGGCCGCCCCGGGCAGTCCCGACCTCGGTGTCATGCTCCCGTACACCCCGCTGCACCACCTCCTGCTGGGCCTTCCCGGTGACCCGCCGGGACCGCGCCTTCTGGTCATGACCAGCGGCAACGTGGCCGGTGAACCGATCGTCACGGACGACGACGAGGCGCTGGAACGACTGGCCCACCTCGCCGACGGCTGGCTCATGCACGACCGCCCGATCCATGTGCCGTGCGACGACTCCGTCGTACGCGTCTGCGACGGGGAACGGCTGATCGTGCGGCGCTCACGAGGCTATGCACCGCTGCCGCTCGCCCTGCCGCACCCGGTACCCGCGACCCTCGCCACCGGTGGCGACCTGAAGAACACCTTCTGCCTCGCCGAGGACCACAGAGCCTGGCTGTCCGCCCATGTCGGCGACATGGACGACCTCGCCACCCAGGACGCCTTCGAACGCGCCGAACAGCACGTGGAGACCATCACCGGAGTGCGGCCCACCATCCTGGCCACCGACCGGCATCCCCGCTACCGCACCGGCCAGTGGGCCCTGCGCCGGGCCGACGGGCGGCCGGTCGTCCGCGTACAGCACCACCACGCTCATATCGCGGCCGCGATGGCCGAGCACAGAAGGGACGGCAGCCGCCGAGTCATCGGCGTCGCGTTCGACGGCACCGGTTACGGGGACGACGGCGCGGTGTGGGGTGGCGAGGTCATGCTGGCCGACTACGAGACGTACCACCGCTTCGCGCACCTCGCGTACGTTCCGCTGCCCGGCGGCGACGCCACCGTGCACCGGCCCTACCGGATGGCGCTCGCTCATCTCTACGCGGCAGGCATCGGCCGGACGGACGACCTGCCCTGCACGGCAGCCTGCCCGCCGCACGAACGACGGGTGCTGCTGCGGCAGTTGGAGCGGAACCTCAACTGTGTCCCCACCTCCAGCATGGGCCGGCTGTTCGACGCCGTCTCCTCGCTGGCGGGCGTCTGTCACCGGGCCGGGTACGAAGCCCAGGCCGCCGTCGAACTGGAGGCCGCCGCGGTCGGCGCCGCCGCGGACCCCGGACCCGGTTACGGCTTCGCCCTGCGCCCGGCGGGCACGGCCGACGGCCAGCAGTTGATCATGGACTCGTCGCCGGTGGTGGCAGCCGTCGTCGACGACGTGCGCGCCGGTACGGCGCCGACGCTTGTCGCCGCACGCTTCCACGCGGCTGTCGCGAGTCTTGTGCTCCACGTGTGCACCGCGGCCCGCGAACAGCACGGCCTGCACGAAGTCGCCCTGACCGGAGGCGTGTTCGCCAACACCCTTCTCTCCTCCCTGTGCGCCAGGACGTTGGGCGAGAACGACTTCACCGTCCTGCGCCACCGGGAAGTCCCCCCGAACGACGGCGGACTGGCGCTCGGCCAGCTCATGGTGGCCGCCCGCACCGGAGCGGCGCACACCGGCGCCGCCGACTGACGTCCAGCCCGGCAGAGCCGGGCAACGCCCCCACAGCAAGGAGCAGCCATGTGTCTGGCGGTACCCGGCAGAGTGATGGACATCGAGGAACGTGACGGCACCCGGATGGCCACCGTCGACTTCGGCGGTGTGGTCAAGGAGGTGTGCCTGGAATATCTGCCGGACCTCCAGGTCGGTGAATACGCCATTGTCCATGTGGGGTTCGCCCTGCAGCGACTCGACGAGGAGTCGGCACGGAAGACGCTCGACCTCTTCGCCGAACTCGGTCTGCTGCAGGAGGAGTTCGGAGATCCGTGGGAACTGGCCGCAGAGGCCGGCGGTACGTCCCCGACCGGTGGCGACGACGTACCGCAGGAGGTTCAGCGGTGAAGTACATCGAAGAGTTCCAGAACCCGGACCTGGCGCGTCGGCTGCTCGACGACATCCACTCCATCGTGACCCGTCCGTGGGCGCTGATGGAGGTCTGCGGCGGACAGACGCACACCATCATCCGGCACGGCATCGACCAACTCCTTCCGGACCGGATCGAACTGATCCATGGTCCGGGCTGTCCCGTCTGCGTCACGCCGTTGGAGGTCATCGACAAGGCGCTGGAGATCGCCTCCCGCCCCGAGGTGATCTTCTGCTCGTTCGGGGACATGCTCCGGGTTCCCGGAACCGGCCGTGACCTGTTCCGGGTCCGCAGCGAGGGCGGCGACGTGCGGATCGTGTACTCGCCGCTCGACGCCTTGAAAGTCGCCCAGCAGAACCCCGACCGTGAGGTGGTCTTCTTCGGGATCGGATTCGAGACCACCGCACCGCCGAACGCCATGACGGTTTATCAGGCGCGCAGGCTCGGCATTCCGAACTTCAGCCTGCTGGTGTCCCATGTGCGGGTCCCCCCGGCCATCGAGGCGATCATGCAGTCCCCGAGCTGCCGGGTGCAGGGGTTCCTCGCCGCCGGCCACGTGTGCAGCGTGATGGGCATGCGGGAGTACCCGGAGCTGGCCGAACGGTTCCAGGTCCCCATCGTGGTCACCGGTTTCGAGCCGCTGGACATCCTCGAAGGCGTACGGCGGACCGTCCTGCAGCTGGAGCGCGGTGAGCACACCGTGGAGAACGCGTACCCCCGCGCCGTGCACCCGGACGGGAACCCGGCGGCGCTCACCATGCTGGAGGACGTCTTCGAAGTCACCGACCGCGCCTGGCGCGGCATCGGCACCATCCCCGACAGCGGCTGGCGGCTTTCCACCCGCTACCGGGACTACGACGCCGAGTACCGCTTCTCCGTCACCGGCATCGCCACCGAGGAGCCCGCCGAATGCCGCAGCGGTGAGGTCCTGCAAGGACTGCTGAAGCCCCACGAGTGCGAGGCGTTCGGCACCACCTGCACCCCGCGCAACCCGCTCGGGGCCACCATGGTCTCCAGCGAGGGCGCCTGCGCCGCGTACTACCTCTACCGGCGCCTGGACATCAGGACCGCACCCAGGGAGACGAGCCCCGTTGCCTGAGACCACCGAAGCACTGAACACCACGGTCACCGCCACCGCGGGCGTCCCCGGCGAGGCGCCCGTACTCGACCTCACGGCATGGACCTGCCCCGCACCCCTGCGCGACCAGCCGCGAGTGGTGATGGGCCACGGCGGCGGTGGCGCACTCTCGGCCGAACTGGTCCAGCACGTCTTCGCGCCCGCCTACGGGGGCGACGTGCTCGCGCAACTGGCCGACTCCGCCGTGGTGTCGCTGGGCGGCGCACGGCTGGCCTTCTCCACGGACTCGTACGTCGTGCGGCCGCTGTTCTTCCCCGGCGGCAGCATCGGTGACCTCGCGGTCAACGGCACGGTCAACGACCTGGCCATGAGCGGAGCCCGGGCCGCCTATCTCTCCTGCGGTTTCATCCTGGAGGAGGGCGTCGAGCTCTCGGTCGTCGCACGCGTGGCCAACGCGCTGGGCACGGCGGCGCGCAGAGCGGGCGTCGAGGTGGCGACCGGCGACACCAAGGTCGTGGACGCCGGTCACGGCGACGGCATCTTCATCAACACCGCCGGGATCGGCCTCGTCCCGGCCGGCGTCGATCTGCGTCCCCAGCGAGTGGTCCCCGGCGATGTCGTGATCGCCAGCGGTGCGATCGGCGTGCACGGCGTGGCGATCATGAGTGTGCGCGAGGGCCTCGAGTTCGGCGTGGAGATCGAGAGCGACTGCGCGGCCCTGGGCGGGCTGGTGGAGACCATGCTCGCGGTCACCCCCGACCTCCATGTCCTGCGCGACCCCACACGTGGCGGACTGGCCGCGGCACTCAATGAGATCGCGGTGGCCTCGGGCACCGGTGTCGTCATTCAGGAGCGCAACGTTCCGGTCCCGCCGGCCGTGGCCAACGCCTGCGCCGTCCTGGGCCTGGACCCGATGTACGTGGCCAACGAGGGCAAACTCGTCGCGTTCGTCCCCCGTGAGCACGCCGAAGCCGTTCTGGAGGCGATGCGGGCGCATCCGCTGGGAGCGGAGGCGACCGTGATCGGCGAGGCCGTGGAGGCGCATCCCGGCATGGTCGTGGCCCGCACCGGGCTCGGTGGGACGCGTGTGGTCGACCTGCCGATCGGGGAGCAGCTGCCGCGGATCTGCTGATCCGACGGTTCTGCGGGCCGCTCGCGCGGATGCGAGAGCGGCGTCGTGTGGCGACCCTGGAGAGGTGGGGGCGACTCGCTGAGGAGGACCACCCATGTCCATGATGGACAAGATCAAGCACATGCTGAAGGGCCACGAGGACCAGGCGGGAAAGGGCATCGACAAGGCGGGTGACGCCATCGACACCAAGACGCAGGGCAGGTACACCGGCCAGGTCGACACGGCCCAGGACAAGCTCAAGGACGAGCTCGGTTCGGAGCAGGACCGGCCGCCGCAGCCCTGACCACGCCGCCGTGCTCCTGTGGATCGCGCGGACGCCCGACGGTGATCCTTTACATCCCGTTCCCGCTGCCGTTGGAGGATGCGTACGAGTCGTGCGCGGGCACCGACTCCGGGGCGACGACGCCGCACCGGGCTCGCACGAGCCCGATGCGGCGCGTCCTCACGGGCCCGGGCGCCGGGTGAAGCCGTTGGCCGGGCGTTCCATCCGCCCGCCGTCCACGATGATGTCGACGGCCTCGTCGTAGAACGCGATGAGGTTCTTGACCGCCACCGCGGCCGGGATGGGGTCGGGGTAGCTCCATGCGGCATTGTGCTGGTGCGCCGCTGTCCGTGTCGGTCAGGGACCAGTACTCGGCCGTCCCCTTGTACGGGCATCCCGTACGCAGGCCGGTCGGGGTGAACAGATCGAGGCGGACGTCCTCGCGGGGGATGTAGTAGCGGACGGGCAGGAGTGTCTCGAAGAGGAGCACCGGGCCGCGTGTGTCCGCGACCGGAGTTCCGTCGATCTCGATCTGCAGGTGCCGAGAGCTGCGGAGCGCGTCCACGCGCGAGTACGGGGCCGTCCGGAGGTGGCCATGCCCCGTGTGCACGGGACACATTTCGCGCCGTCCGGGATGCGGCGCGCGCGCCTTCCGTGGAACGTGGGGGAGTGGTGCAGCAGAGCAGAGCCCCGTGGATCCCTGTCGGTGTCATCGTGCTGGCTGTGGTGACCGACCTGGCGACACCGCCCAATGTGACGTCCGCCCCGCTGTTGATGGCAGCGCCGGTCTCGGCCGCTCCGCTGCTGATGCCCGGGGGCATTGTCGCCGTGGGCCTCGTGTCGATGGTGGTGCACGCCGGACTGACGAGGGTCGACGGCACCTTCGGCTGGCACCGCGGCGTCGCCAATCAGGTCACTCTTCTCGCCGTCACCGTGCTCGCCGTCCTCATCAACCGCACTCTGCACCGTCAGAACGCCAGAACCAGGCGCGCACTCCACATTGCGGCCGTGGCACAGCGCGCCGTTCTGCCCCGCCCACCGTCACGGCTGGACGGTCTGGAGATCGCCGCACGCTATGTGCCCGCCGAGAACGAGGCCATGATCGGTGGTGATCTGTACGTCGTACAGAGCACCCCGCACGGCACCCGCCTCATGGTCGGGGACGTGCGCGGCAAGGGGCTGGGTGCGGTGAACGCCGTCTGCGCCGACATCGGCGCCTTCCGGTACGCCGCGGACGAGGCCGAGGACCTCCGTGAGCTCGTGCTCGCGCTGGAGCGTGCGCTGGTGCGCGAGGGGGGACGGCGCGGGGGCCTGGAGCAGCAGGAGGGCTTCACCACCGCTCTGGTCGCGGAGTTCTCCACCGATCTGAACGTCGTGCGAGTGGTGAACCGTGGCCATCCACCGCCGCTGCTCCTCGACCCGCAGGGGACGGCCACGGTCCTCGAACCCTCGCAGGAGGCGCCGCCCCTCGGGATGATCACGCTGGGCGACTGGGGCTTCCCCATCGACAGCTTCTCGTTCCCGCCCGGATCGACCCTGCTCTGCTACACGGACGGAATCACCGAAGCCAGGGATGCCGCGGGCACGTTCTACGACGCTGCCACCCGACTGCCCATCCTGCTCCGGTGCGGCACGCGCACCGGAGCATCCGCCACGCCGTCACAGACCCTCGACGCACTGGTCCGCGACGTACGACGTCATGCGGGCGGCGGACGCCAGGACGACCAGGCGCTTCTGGCCCTGCACCGCCCGCACGCGTGACGTGGGTCTTCGGCGGGCCGCGGACCGGCGACCAGGGACTGCCGAAGTCCCCGTCCGAGGCCGGCCGACATGTTGCCGCGCTTCCGCAGGTCGGGGGCGCCCAGGGGCGCGTCGCGTTGCGGCGAATCCATGGAGGCCGAGGAACCGCCGTCGACCGGCGTCGCCTCTGCTGGGCGAGCGCCGGAGCCCGTCCTCCGGGCGCCACCGGGTCCCTCTCCGCCACCCGGGGCTGCTGCCGAGATACCGGCAGGGGACGCGGAGCGGGCCTTTCGGCGCGTCACGGAGGAGCCGGACCCCTGTCCGGGGAGACTTTCGTCATGACCAATGCAGCGAAGGCAGTCCTCGAGGGCGGCCCCGACGACCTTCCCGACCGGATCGTTCCCCTCACCACACCCGTGCCGGACCTCAAGATCCCGTTCCGCGGTGGGTACGAGCACTTCAAGGCAACGACGCGTCACCAGGAGACCGCCGAGGGTCAATTGCCCATCTACGAATGGTGGGAACGCACGGAAATCCCGGGATAGGCGCCACACCGGTACGGGCTTCCCGCCCGCTCGTCCGATACGTACGCACTGTCCGTCCGACCGACGCGTGCGCATCTCCCGCCAGGCTCCCGCACTGTCGACGAGTCCGCCGGGATATGCCGTTCGGCCGCCTTCCGGTGGCGTGACCGGGCGGGCGGCTGCTTGCTGGTCCCAGGGTCCCCCAGGGAGAGGAAGCGAGCGCTCATGGAGCCACGAGGGAGGAAGGGGCAGGCGCTGCAGACTCCGCGGGCGGCCGGGCTGGCCGGAGTTGTCTTCGCGGTGCTGCTCGCGGCCGCCATCATCCTGATCCGGCTGGCGATCCCCGAGGACGAGGGCGCGGTCACCGCTGAAGGATTCAACGATCCGTCGCGCCGGAGTGCGGTAAGGACGGCGCTCGCCCTCGTCCCCTTCGCGGGCATCTTCTTTCTGTGGTTCGTGGGAGTGCTGCGCTCCCACGTCGAGCAGGCGGAGGACAAGTTCGTCACCACCGTTTTTCTGGGCAGCGGGCTGATCTTCGTGGCCTCGTTGTTCGGGGCGGCCGCGGCAGCGGCAGGCGTGCTGTCCGTCGGAGTCCCGTCCGGGAACGACCCGGGGCTGCCGTCCTGGGACTTCGGTCGCCACTTCGCGTACACGATGCTGACGGACTACGCGATGCGGATGGCTGCGGTGTTCACGCTCACGACATCGACCTTGGGGCATCGCCTCGGGGTCTTTCCGCGGTGGCTCACCCTTCTGGGCCTCCTCGTCGCCCTGGCGCTGCTCTTCGTGGTGCCCGACATCGCCTGGGCGGAGCTGGTCTTCCCGGCCTGGTCCCTGGTCGTCAGCGGCTACATTCTCGTGGTCAGTGGCACCACCGGGCCCGATGCCGCGGATGCGTCCTGACGGTGGTCCCGGCCCCCAGGGGCCTGTGGGTGCTCCTCATCGGAACATCACGTTCGACGGCCTCCGCCCGTAGGGAGCGACTCTCCGGTCATGTCGTCAGCCGGATGAGGGGGCGGACTGCGCGGTGCTGGGGCGGGCAGGCTGTGACCGAAGACGGCACCCCGGAAGAACGCCGTGCAGCCGGCGCACCTCAGGAGCGCCTGGTCTCACGCGCGATGCATCCGCCCCAAGGCGCTCCGGGCGCGTACCGCCGGCCTTGATCCCTGTTCCGCCGGCGAATTCCGGGTCTCCTCGGGCGCCACGGTCCATGAGGTGATCCTGCGGCAGGGGTGCCGCCCAGACCGCCCCGGCGATGCCTGCCCGTGGTGATGCGGGGTGTCTGCGGACGGCCCGGAGGTTGCCCTGGCACCGCATGCCGCAGGTCGCCACGCCTCAAGCCCACGTGGTGTCCGGCAGGTGACCCGACGCGTTGTCGTCGTGGGCGTACCGAAAACCGCTGTACGGGCATGGTGCCGATGGCCCGGACGGGGCTGCGGCCGGATTGGCACCGCGCCGTCGGCGCGCCGAGTCGTGAGAAAGCCGCGATGGCCGGCTCCGGCAGGGCGTGCTCGGCGTGCTGTCGCGGTCTTGGTGCGGGAGGGGACGCGATCGGTCGCCGCAGGATTCCACGCTGCGCGGTGGACGCTGATGACGGCCTTTCAGCGTGCCGGGGGTCAGGGTTTTCTGTGTGCCGGAGTCCGGCGGCGTGCTGCCGACAGGGTGAGCGGGCGTCAGGATGTCGCCCGTAAAGCCTAATCATGTGCCAGATAGCCATGTTTTCTTACTTTTTGACGAAGCGTCAGATCTGAACTCGCCGTGCGATCCATGCCGTGCGTACACCCGGTTGGCTCTCTGGTGCCATGCCTTCGATATGCCCGATATGACAGATAATCAGGCTGTCAGTACGTTCGTCACAGGTCGGCTGCCCAGCCGGCGTCTCTGAGAGCAGGGAGAAGTGACATGGCCACGCGTACGCGTACTTTCGCCGTTACCGCCGCTGTAGCGGGCGCAGCGGTCCTCGCCACCACCGGCATCACCTACGCCTCGGCAACCGGGTCCCCCCAGGCCGCTCCGTCTGTTCAGCAGGCCGCCCCCGACGCGGCTCCGCTCGGTGGTGAAGGCGGTGGCAACGGTGGCAACGGGGGCAAGGGGAACGAGGGCAAGGGGAACGAGGGCGGCTACGGTGGCGGCGGCTACGGTGGTGGCAACGAGCGTGGTGGTTTCGGCTACAAGGAGGAGGGCCGGATCTTCATCAACGAGCGCTCCTACTCGGCTCGTGGTGAGGACGGCTGCATCACGGTGGTGAGCGGTCTGGGCGCCCGGAGCTTCAACATCCGTAACGAAAGCCGCCGGACCGTTGAGTTCTTCCGCGGGGCGACCTGCGACAACGGTTCCCCGGTTGCGACGGTCGGTCCCTGGAGCACCAGCAACGGTGTCTTCACCCGTCAGCACATCCGCGGTGGCGTGTTCGTCAAAAACGGTGTCGTCGGCAGCTTCCGGGTGGTCCGGGACCACTACGACAGGGAGTGGTGAGGGGCCACCTCCACAGCTGGTAGAGCAGGGTCTGCATGACATGGAAACCCCGGCCCGTCGGAATCGGGCCGGGGTTTCCCGCACGAAGGACACCCCTCGGCGGATATCCGGTCCCCGACCGGCGCACACTTGCGCGAACCGCGCTCGGTGCCGTATGCATCCGCCTCGTCATGCCAGGCGTGAGGTCCTCTCCGGTCGATCTTCGTGGATCAGCCTGCGGCGTACGGTGCGGTGCATCGCACGGTGGAGGATCGTCCTCGTACTGGGTGTACGTGGGCGATTGCGACAACGCGGCGAGGTGCCGCGCCGGATAACGCGGGCCCACGAAGATCGGCCGAACAAACCTGACCGAGTGCCCCATGTCACGCCGGGCGGACTCGGACCGCTGAAGCCTCGCGAAACCGGCTGCGAGGTTTCCGGTGAGGCGTAATGAGGGCCCACAGAACGAGCAGGCGCGCCGTCGCGGGTCGTGTCGGCAGAGCGGGATGCCGCGTCCCGGTGGGCCTGCTCCCCTTGGGACCGGCCGGCGTCTCGGCTTCGAACAGGCACCACATGCCTGAGGCGCCGGCCGGTTCGAGAAACCCGCAGGCCAGGAGCCCGCCGGCGCGATCGGTGATTGCCGCGGGCTCGTGGCCGTCGGTCGCGCAGCCGCCACCGTGCTGCGCACCCGGCCCATGACGACGAGGCTCTCGATCGCAACTGGACCTGCATCACCAGGATTTCGGGGCCGATGACGACCTTGCCCCTCGCGGAGCCGCCCTCCACGGCCGGTGGGTCTCCGCGGTCGTGGGGAGGGTGACGCCGCGGGTCGATCAGGGGACCGAGTTTTCCGTCGTCGGCGAGCACTGCCACTTCCCGCAGGAGACGTACGCTCGCGACCCGCTCCTGTCGGCGCTCCCACTGCCGGGCGGTGCTTCCCAGGCGTTCGAGAGCAGACTGGAAGAGGAAGGGCACGGTGTCGCACGGATCGGCCGGTCCTTCCGGTCGCCGTCCGTGCGTTGCAATGACGGTCTTGCCGCGGAGGGGGCACGCCGGGACCGGTCGGGGCGTGGTGCTCTGGGCATCCGGCGCCTCCGGTGTCGGACATCGCCACGAGGAGAGGTATCCATGTCGACGTATCTGGTCAATCACCTGCGCATCCCCGGCGTGCCGGAGGAGGAGAATCTGGAATATCTGGAACAGGTCGAGGCCACCACGGCGCATTACGGAGGCAAGTGGCTCGCAATTGACGGCGAGGTGCAGGTACTCGAAGGTGCCTGGCCGGGCTCGGTGGTGCTGATCGAGTTCCCCGACATGGAGACGGCGCAGGCGTGGTACAACTCGCCGGAGTATCAGAAGATCATGCATCTGCGCACGGACCGGACCATCAGTGATCTGGTCCTGGTCGACGGCGTCAGCTCGGACTTCACGGCTGCCGGCTACGCGCAGCAGCTCCGTGCGACGATTGCGGCCGCCGAGTGCGGCAGCTGATCCGGCCGGTGCCGGACTGGGCCGAGAGACGGGCGGTTCACCTGCGCTACCCCGGCCGCACGCCGATCTCGATGGTCTCGGCACCTGGGCGTTGACGTCCTGATCGTGGTGGACGCCGGATACGACGAACCCCACCGGGCTTCCTGCTGAAGGATCTGCCGGTGCAGGTGCCGCGCCGGACGCGTTCGGACGGTTTCCCGCGTCGCACAGTCCCGCCCCGTATGCCCGGCCCCCGGGGGCCGTCCGCCAAGGGGTCGGCGTTGCGTTCACAGCGGTGACGGAGACGACGGCAGCCGACGAGCCGGGCCGTCGACCGCTCGACGCCCCGGCGGTGCCGGCCCAGAGGGTGGACCCACGTCGATTCGCTTCTGCATTGACGACATCCCTGCCTGCGGGGTGCGCTGCATTTGGAGCGCGAAATGTGGCGGGTTGAGTGCGACGATGGATGTGTGGTGCCGAAATTCAAGGTCCCGCATGGCCGCCCATGTTGCGTAACCGCACCGATCCACGGGCTCACCGGAAGTTGCGGCTTGTTCGGCGCCGTCGCTGCCGTCCGTCTGAGGGGTTTGCTTGGAGGGTGTGCCGCTTCACCGCTGTAGTGATCCGTGATGCACCGATGAGGTGAGAAGCGATCCCGGGTGAGGAGTACGTGAAATGACGACCCTGCTGGAGTGCTTTCTCGCAATCTACGGTAGACGTGATCGCTGGAGCAGTAATTCCCGTATGCGAAATTCCAGGAAGACTCATGCAGATGGAGAGTGTGAGACTTTCTCCACAGCGGAGCATCGGTGGCCAACGGGTGGCGGAGGGGCCCCTTGGGGATTTGCTCGAGCCGCCTATGCCGGCAGCCATGAAACCTGGCGCTACTTGGCTGAGCCTTATCTCTTCGCGTGGCCCGGCATCATTTTTTCCGTTCCTCTTCCTCCGGGTTCCGGGTTTCCGGACGGACGTCACCTTGCCGGTTCGCCAGAGCGTTCCGGAAGAGTCCGTCTGCCGGGCCCGCGGCGCGGACAAGAGGGCCGGTGATGAGGGATGGCCCGTCATTCCCGGCGGACACACGGCGTCGGCCACGGCACCTTGCCGCATTGTCGGAGCGCCCGGTTCGCGGGGCCGGAGTCGACCGCCTGCGAGGCCTGCTGAAGCGCAGCATCGCGCTGGAGGGATCGCGGAAGGCGCAGTCGCGGACGCTGTACGGCCGGTCGATCGGCTCCCGCAGCGCCTCGCCACCCACGGCGCGGATGCGCTCGAAGGTGGCGTGGCAGTCATCGGTCCTGAAGCGTCGTTGTCGGACACCGAGTGGGGCGAGTTCGAACAGAGGAGAGAACTCGTCTCACGGCGTCCGGGAGAGTCTCGGTCAGTTGCCGACGTAGGCCGCGAGGTGCTCGGCGGTGAGGGTGCGGCGGGCGGCGACGAGGTCGGCGGGTGTGCCCTCGAAGACGATCCGGCCGCCGTCGTGGCCGGCGCCGGGACCGAGGTCGATGATCCAGTCGGCGTGCGCCATGACCGCCTGGTGGTGCTCGACGACGATGACCGACTTGCCGGAGTCGACGAGCCGGT
This sequence comes from Streptomyces sp. NPDC057486, assembly GCF_042802415.1. Classification (NCBI taxonomy): domain Bacteria; kingdom Bacillati; phylum Actinomycetota; class Actinomycetes; order Kitasatosporales; family Streptomycetaceae; genus Streptomyces; species Streptomyces sp. NPDC057486. The sequence continues at coordinate 44,574 of NZ_JBHVEE010000009.1, forward strand.
CGAGCAGGCCGAGCAGTTGCTCGACGTCGGCGAGGTGCAGGCCGGTGGTCGGCTCGTCGAGGACGTAGATGCCGCCCTTGTCGGCCATGCGGGTGGCCAACTTGAGCCGCTGCCGCTCGCCGCCGGACAGCGTGGTGAGTGGCTGGCCGAGGTTGAGGTAACCGAGCCCGACGTCGGCGAGCCGGCCGAGGATGCGGTGCGCGGTCGGCGTGTGCGCCTCGCCGGTGCCGAAGAACTCATCGGCCTCGGTCACCGACATCGCCAGCACCTCGCTGATGTCGCGGCCGCCGAGGTGGTACTCCAGCACCGATGCCTGGTACCGCTTCCCCTCGCACTCCTCGCAGGTGGTGGCGACGCCGGCCATCATCGCCAGGTCGGTGTAGATGACGCCGGCGCCGTTGCAGTTGGGGCAGGCGCCCTCGGAATTGGCGCTGAACAGCGCCGGCTTCACGCCGTTGGCCTTCGCGAAGGCCTTACGGATCGGGTCGAGCAGTCCGGTGTATGTCGCCGGGTTGCTCCGCCGCGAGCCGCGGATCGCACTCTGGTCGATCGACACCACACCCGCGCCGGCGGGGATCGACCCGTGCACGAGCGAGCTCTTTCCGGAGCCCGCGACACCGGTGACGACGGCGAGCACCCCGAGCGGGATGTCGACGTCGACGTCGCGCAGGTTGTGTGCTGTCGCGCCGCGGATCTCCAGCGTTCCGGTGGGCGTCCGCACCGTGTCCTTGAGGGCGGCCCGGTCGTCGAGATGGCGGCCGGTGATGGTGTTGCCGGCCCGCAACCCCTCGACGGTGCCCTCGAAGCAGACGGTGCCGCCCGCGGTACCGGCGCCGGGGCCGAGATCGACGACGTGGTCGGCGATCGCGATCGTCTCCGGCTTGTGCTCCACGACAAGCACCGTGTTGCCCTTGTCCCGCAGCCGCAGCAGCAGGCCGTTCATCCGCTGGATGTCATGGGGGTGCATGCCGATGGTGGGCTCGTCGAAGACGTAGGTGACGTCGGTGAGCGAGGAGCCGAGGTGGCGGATCATCTTGACGCGCTGCGCCTCGCCGCCCGACAGCGTGCCCGACGGCCGGTCGAGCGAGAGGTAGCCGAGGCCGATCTCCACGAACGAGTCGAGGGTGTGCCGCAGGGCGGTGAGCAACGGCGCCACCGACGGGTCGTCGAGGCTGCTGACCCATTCGGCCAGGTCGCTGATCTGCATCGCGCAGGCATCGGCGATGCTGATCCGCTTGATCTTCGACGACCGGGCCCCCTCGCTGAGCCGGGTGCCGTCGCACTCGGGACAGGTGGTGAAAGTGACCGCCCGCTCCACGAACGCCCGGATGTGCGGCTGCATCGACTCCTTGTCCTTGGACAGGAACGATTTCTGGATCTTGGGGATCAGCCCCTCGTAGGTGAGGTTCACGCCCTCGACCTTCACCTTGGTCGGCTCCCGGTAGAGGAAGTCCTGCATCTCCTTCTTGGTGAACTTGCAGATCGGCTTGTTCGGGTCGAGGAGGCCCGACTCGGCGTAGACCCGCACAGTCCAGAAGCTGTCCGATTTCCAGCCGGGGATGGTGAACGCGCCCTCGGCGATCGACTTGGAGTCGTCGTAGAGCTGCGTGAGGTCGATGTCGGAGACCGTGCCCCGGCCCTCGCAGCACGTACACATGCCGCCGGTGCGGGTGAAGGTCGCTTTCACCGCCTTCTTGGCACCGCGCTCGACGGTGATCGCACCGCTCGCCCGGACCGAGGGAACGTTGAAGGCGTATGCGCTGGGCGGGCCGATGTGCGGTTTGCCGAGTCGGCTGAAGAGGATGCGCAGCATCGCGTTGGCGTCGGTGGCGGTGCCGACGGTGGAGCGGGGGTCGGAACCCATCCGCTGCTGGTCGACGATGATCGCGGTCGTCAGCCCTTCGAGTACGTCGACCTCGGGCCGCGCCAGCGTCGGCATGAAGCCCTGCACGAAGGCGCTGTAGGTCTCGTTGATCAGCCGCTGCGACTCCGCGGCGATCGTGTCGAACACCAGAGAGCTCTTGCCCGAGCCGGAGACGCCGGTGAACACCGTCAGCCGGCGCTTCGGGATCTCGATGCTGACGTCCTTGAGGTTGTTCTCGCGCGCGCCGTGCACGCGGATCAGATCGTGGCTGTCGGCACCGTGCAGCGCAGTCGACTGCGTGTCCGTCCTCTTGGCCATGCTTATCGTGTCTCCATCTGTTGGGTGGGGCCGCCTTCGCGGTCTCCGTCGGCGTCACCTGGCTCGATCTGACCAGCTTCGAGGAGTACTCCCGGTTCTCCTTCGTCGGCGCGGTTGCGGCAACGGTCCGCTGTCTACCAGATCGGCGGTGTCGGCCGGGGGCGCGCTCGGCGCAAGAACCAAGGCAGCCACGCCGCTTCGGCCCATGAAGCCTTCGGTACCCGGTCCCGCGGCGCGCCCGGCGGAGGCGTCAGAGCAACCAGCGGCCGTCGCGCATCGGCTCGCGGTCGGGGATCTCGTTCACCTCGCGCGGGGCCGGGCTGCGGCGCGGGGTTCGTCGGCCGGGTGGCTCCCGGTCCGTGGGACCGGAGCTCACTGCCTGCGAGGCTGGCTGAAGCGCAGCATGGTGCCGGAGGGATCGCGGAAGGCGCAGTCGCGGACGCCGTACGGCTGGTCGATCGGCTCCTGCAGCACCTCGCCACCCGCGGCGCGGATGCGTTCGAAGGTGGCGTCGCAGTCGTCGGTCCTGAAGATGACACCGCGCAGCAGGCCCTTCGCCAGCAGTTCCGCCATGGCCTTCTTGTCCTCGGGCGAGGCATTCGGGTCCGCGAGCGGCGGCTCGAGAACGATCTCCACGTCCGGCTGCGAGGGCGAGCCGACGGTCACCCAGCGCATCCCCTCGAACCCGACGTCGTTGCGCACCTCCAGGCCGAGAACGTCCCGGTAGAAGGCGAGCGCCTTGTCGTGGTCGTCGACGGCGATGAAGCACTGTGAAAGGTTGATGTCCATGCGTTTCACGCTACGGATGGGGGCCGGGTTTCGCTTCTCCATTCCTGACCGGTCACGTGTGGATCTGGGCGACACCGGCCGGGAGGGCGGCGCCCTCGTCATGGCAGCAGGTCTGGTACGCGCTCGGGCTCTCGCCGACCGGTTCGGTGGAGCGAGAGGCTGAACGACCCCGGCGATGTACAACCGACTGCGAAGCAGACGTCCGTACGGCGGCAGGACCTGGCCCGATGGGACCCGGGTCAGGCGTATAGTGCGGTTGCCTGTTGTCGATCCCCTTCCGGCAAGGCACGGTTGTCGGGCGCTTCCGGCATACTCCTCCTCTCACCCTGTACGCCGTCAGCAGGGGCGGAAAGGAACACGATGCTGGAGGCAGCGGGTCTCACCCCGGCTGAGGAAGCCGTTTACCGGACTCTCGTGACGATGCCCACCGCGTCGGCTGACGACATTGCGAAGCAATCCGGTCTGGTGCCGTTGGAAGTCGAGCGCGTGCTCGCGGCGCTCAAAGCCAAAGGGCTGGCCAGCGGGACGGACCGCACGCCCCGCAGCTTCGTCGCCAACCCTCCGGACGTCGCGTTGTTGCCGCACCTCCAGAGGCAGTCCGACTCCCTCGACCAGGCCCGCGCGGCGGTCACCGATCTGCTGGAGACGTACCGGCGTACCAGGCGTCGAAGGGACCCCGACCAGCTGATCGAAGTCATCACCGGCGCCGAAGGGTTGCGCCAGCATCTGCGCCAGATCCAGGACAGTACGCGCCACGAGATGCTGTGGTTCTGCAAGGCGCAGTACGTGGCCATGCCCTCGGGAAGCAACCAGGCCGAGTTCGACGCTCTCGCCCGGGGCGTGCGTTACCGCGTCCTGTACGAACGGGCGTTCTTCGACGACCCCGGTGCTGTTGACAACGTTGCCGACGGCGTACGAGCGGGGGAGATGGCCCGTGCGGTCCCGCACCTTCCGCTGAGACTGGCCGTTGCCGACCGGTCCATTGCCATCTGTCCCCTGGTGCCGGGCGGCCCCGGTGGGAGCTCCGAAGAGCCGACCACGGCATTGGTCCGCGGGAGCAACCTCCTGGAGGCCCTGGTCGCCCTGTTCGAGCGCTACTGGGTGGACGCCGTACCGTTGCACGTGAGTGAGTCGGGAACGGTCGACGGCACGGACGGGGCCGCTCGTGGACACGAGCTGTCGGCGACGGATCGTCAGCTGCTGTCACTCCTTGTCGCAGGTGTGGCCGACAAGGCCATAGCCAGCCAGATGGGGCTGAGCCGACGCACCGTGCAGCGACGCATCCAGGCCATGATGGCCGTCGCGGGCGCGACCACACGGATGCAGCTGGCGTGGCAGGCCGCCCGCCGGAACTGGATGTAGCGCCCCCAGGGAAGTCCATATGAGCGCGCATCCCCCGCCCCTTGGCCTGCCGACACCGCAGGACGAAGCAACGTGTGAGCAGACGTGGGCGTGAGGGTCCGGGAGACTGTTCAGTCGGCTGCCGATTCGGCTTCTGAGATCGCCCACGCGGCGTTGACCAGACCGATGTGGCTGAGTGCCTGGGGGAAGTTGCCGAGCATCTCACCGCTGCCGGTATCGATCTCTTCGGCGAGCAACCCGACGTCGTTCGCACAGGAAACAGCCTGGTCGAAAAGGTCACGGGCGGCAGTCACGTCCCCCGCCAGGGCCATGGCCTCGGCGAGCCAGAAGGTGCACAGGAGGAAGCATCCCTCACGGCCGGGCAACCCGTCATCCGCGACCTGGTAGCGATAGACGAAGCCTTCTGGATCGGTGAGCCGATCGCGGATGGTGTCGATCGTGGTTCGCATCCGTGGTGCGTCGGCACGGACGAAGCCCATGATGGGCATCATCAGTACCGATGCGTCGAGCACGTCCGAGCCGAATGCCTGGGTGTAGGCGCCCGCCTTCTCGCTCCAGCCGTTCTCCTCGATCGCCGCCCGGATCTCCTGTCTTGCTGCTGTCCAGGCAGGTACCCGGTCCGTGGCGGAAAGCTCCTCCGCGAGGGCCAGTCCACGGTCGAGCGCGACCCAGCACATGAGCTTTGAGTAGAGGAAGTGCTGTGGCCCGCCACGCATCTCCCAGATTCCTTGGTCCGGTTCGCGCCAGCGTGCGGCGGCAGAGTCGGCGACGTCGGCCAGGAACGCCTTCGTGGGAGCGTCCAGTTGCGGCAGGTGTTCGCGCAACCGGTGGGCAGCTGACAGCAGTTCGCCGTACACGTCGAGCTGGCGCTGCTGCCATGCCGCGTTGCCCACCCGTACCGGACGGCTGCCTCGCCATCCGGGCAGATGCGGCAATTCGCGTTCGGACAGATCCGGTTCACCGCGAATGCCGAACATGATCTGGAGTTCACGACAGTAACCCGGCGCTCTTGCGGCCGCCTGTGCCATCCAGCGGAAGAACGCCTCGGCTTCGTCCGGGCAGGCAGCCACCCACAGCGCGTCAAGGGTGAGCGATGCGTCGCGGACCCAGGCGTAGCGATAGTCCCAGTTCCGCACGCCGCCGACTTCCTCGGGCAGCGAGGTGGTCGGCGCTGCGACTATCGCGCCGGTCGGTTGAAAGGTCAGCGCCTGGAGGACTCGACCGCTGTGATGGACCAGCTCGTGCCACGGGCCGCGGTAGCTCTGATGAAGTGCGCACCACGAGCGCCACCCGGCAACGGTGTCATCGAGGTGCCTGAGGATCTCGCCCTGGCTCCACATGGTCGGGATGCCGCCTGCCGGGACGTGCTGGAGCGCGAAAGCCACTTGTTCGCCCGCGTGCATCGTGAAATGGCAGCGTGCCGCGTCGGAAACGATGAACGGAACAGGCGAGGACAGTCCTAGCGTGTTCGGTCCTCCGTGGCATCGCAGTCCACCGTCGATGGGGATGAGGAGGGGCCTGACCAGACCGAACTCGGGTCGGGGTGCGAACTCACCGGTGATTCGGACTGTGCCCTCGGTGCACGTGAGTACGCGCAGGAGCAGATGGGGGGCATTCTGCCCCAGCTCATGCCCTCGCTCGGTCAAGCCCGAGGCAAGGGCGTCGGTCAGGGTCACCGTGCCCGCGGGCGTGGCGAATTCGCTCTCCAGCACCATGGTGCGTTCCAGGTAGCGTCGCTCGGCGGTGAAGGTGTCGGCCGGTCGGAGGGACCAGTGTCCTGCCTCGGGCCCCAGGATCCGGCCGAGTACCGAACTGGCGTCGAAGTGGGGCAGGCACAGCCAGTCGACCGATCCCTCCTTGCTGACCAGAGCGGCGGTCTGGCAGTCGGAAAGCAGCGCGTAGTCGGAGATGGCCTGGTCACTCACAATGGTCCTCTCACCCGGAGGCGGCCGAGTCGCACGAACTTCTCCCGGGTCGCTCCTCACCTCTGCGCAGCGACGACGCGCCTCTTCCTGTCTCATTATTCACCGGCTTGAGTGGTGACGCCTGTCCTGCCGTAGCCCGACCCCTGATATGAGAACCATGCGTCCTGGAATGCGGGGGAGCGGGAAAGGAGGTTCGGGAATCAGCGGAGGAATCCCTCGTAATCATGCTGCTGGAGCTGGCTGTTGATCTGCTTCACCGTTTCCAGACCCACACCCACGATGATGAGGATGCTTGTTCCGCTGAGGCTGCTGGCACCGCCATAACTCGCAAAGGCGACTGTTGGCACCAGTGCGATCACCCCAAGATAGAGAGCTCCCGGCCATGTCATCCTGTTGAGGACATAGCCCAGGTACTGGGCGGTGGGTCGGCCGGCTCGGATTCCCGGGATGAAGCCACCGTATTTCGTCATGTTGTCTGCGACTTCCTCGGGGTTGAACGTGATCGACACGTAAAAGAATGCAAAGAAGACCGTCAACAGGAAATAGGCGATTACGTAGTAGGGGTCGTCCCCCACGACGAAGTTGCGTTCGATCCACGCCTTCCATCCCGAGGTCGAACTGGAGAACTGTGCAATGAGCTGTGGAATGTACAGCAGCGACGACGCGAAAATTACCGGAATCACGCCTGCCTGGTTGACTTTCATGGGGATGTATGTGGATGCGTGACCGTAGGATTTCCGGCCGATCACCCGCTTTGTGTACTGCACCGGGATGCGACGCTGGGCCTGCTCGACGAAGACGACCAAGCCCACCATGACGAATCCGACGGCGATGACGCTGCCGAAGTTGACCCAGCCACCGGCGATCTTGCCGTTCTGTTTGATGGCCCACAGCGTGCCGGGCAAGGTTGCCGCGGTCGAGACGAACACCAGGATCGACATGCCGTTGCCCACACCGCGGTCCGTGATCAGCTCGCCCAGCCACATCACGCAGGCTGTACCTGCGGCGATGGTGAGCACCATGACGGCGGTCATGAAGATCGACTTGTCCGGCACGATGTTCGAGGCGACCGGGCAGCCGCTGAACAGGACGCCGCTCCGGGCGGTTGCGACCAGGCCTGTGCCCTGCAGTACGGCGAGCGCGACCGTGAGATAGCGCGTGTACTGGGTGATCTTCGCCTGCCCCGCTGCGCCCTCTTTTTTGAGCGCTTCCAACTTCGGGATGACGACGGTCAGCAACTGAAGAATGATGCTCGCTGTGATGTACGGCAGGATGCCGAGTGCGAACACCGCGATATGTAGCAGTGCCCCGCCGCTGAACAGATTCAACAGGCCGAGGAGACGGCTGCTGCCGGCCTGCGCTGCATTGACGCAGGCCTGGACGTTCCCGTAGTTCACGCCGGGGATCGGGATGTGAGCCCCGAAGCGGTACAGGACGATCATGCCGAGCGTGAAGAGCACCTTGTTGCGCAGTTCGGGCGTCCGGAATACACGGACGATCGCGGTGGGCAAGATGCCTCCTTCGCCTCTGCGCCGGCGAGTCAGAGATGATCGTGTCGAGGGACGGCCGTATCGGCAATTTCCGACCGGGGAACGCCTCGTCGGAACATATGGCTGCGCTGAGGGCTGTCCCGTAGTGCGAAGCGTGCCACGATCACAAAGTCGTCACCACTTGAGTCGAACTCGACGTGCATAAGCCAACGAACAACCTCAAAGTCACGCAGCGCTGCAGCACGAGGTTGCACATCGAAGAGCGCAACTCGACCGGACTGCGTACGCGATCGCCCCGGACCGGATATCACTCTGTGCCGTGCAGCCTCCGGGAGCTCGGCGACCTTCGAGACGGTGCGGATCTTCTTCGACCGGGCGGTCGTCACGTCCGAGTCGCTGAAGTGTTCCAGGAGTCCCACGACCCCACACCGAGGGTTCCGCCAGGGCAACGATGTGGGCTCCCCGTGTCGGTGGATCGCCTGATCCGTCTGCGCCCGGAACTCCTGCGAATGGCTCGCAGGCTTTGGTACGAACGGCTGAGACGCTGCGATTCAGCGGTGAGGCGAGGTGGCCACTCCGATCTCGGCCTTCACGAATTCGGCCGGTCCCCCTGGGATGAGAACGGAAACCGCCGTCCGAGCTGTGCCCATGCTGTCCGAGCAGGGCTGGGCCCGTTCGATGGGCTGCACCTGCCGGGCGCGCGCTGCCCCGCAGTCGGACGACCAGGTCTTTGATGGCTCTCTTCGTAACCCCGGGCGGCAACCGCCGCGGGCGCCGGCGGAGCTTGAGTGGTCAGCGGCGGTAGCAGTACGAATCCGAGGAGGCGTCGCCGCCTTGCAGGCGCGTCTGGTGCACGCGCAAGCCGAGGAAATCCTGGCCGTGCGGGAAGAAGCGGCTGTCGACGGAGAGCCCGCCGTGCGAGGGGTCGGCGTCGAGTTTGACCATCCACGGGTCGATGCCCGCGGGATAGAGCTGCGCGTCCCAGGCGGAGTACAAGGAGTTCGTCAGATACACGCGCCGCCCGTCGCGGCTGAGCTCGACCATCTGCGCTCCGCCGGTCAGCGGAATATCCGGCTCGGTGGGAAACGGCTGTCGGCCGACGACGCCGCCAAGACGCACGGACGAGGTCTGCCTCGGACGGAACGGGTCGCTCACGTCGTACTGGAGCAGCTCGCCGGTTCCCCATGCGGATACGTACAGCCACTGGTCGTCCACCGACAGGTCGATGTCGGTGATGAACGGGGGCAAGGCGCCGAACGGCTGCAGCGCCGGGGGCAGGTCCGCCGTTTGCGCAGGCTCGGCAGGGATGGTGATCACCTTGCGGACCACGAAGTCCTCGCCCTCCCGGTTCCACAACCACACGGACGCCGACAGATCCTCTACGTCGATCACGGTGTTTGCGAACCCCCACGTTGCCTCGGGGTCGTGCGCGGGACGCAGCTCCAGCACCATCTGGTTCTCATCCCCCAGATCGACGCGCTGCAGGTGCCGGCCGGAGTCCAGCTCCCAGAAGTGCAGTGAGTGGCCGTACTGGCGACCCAGCAGCAGTTCGGGCACAAGGCCGTCCTCGACCATCGAAGGGCTCCCCCACTCACTGGTCACGGCGATGTTCTGGCGCAGATGCCACCAGACGTCGTAGGCGAGCCGCTGCGGTCCGCGGTCGCTCTCCCAGGCGCGCAGCACTTCGAAGCTTTCGTGGTCCAGCAGCGCGACGCCGCCAGGCCCGTCCGCACCGTCCGCGCCGCCCAGGCAGGACAGGAACATTCCGTCGGGGCCACAGTGGAGTGTGTGGGGACGCGAATATCCGGCCTTGGCGGCCAACTCCTCGGGCTCGACCACCTTGACCAGGTGGGGGTGGGCGGGATCGGGGCCGGTGTCGAAGACGTGCAGCCGGGAAGAGCGCAGTCCCGGGACGATGAGGTAGCGCCGCGCAGCGTGATGATGACCGGCATGCGCCAGCGCGCTCGAGCAGGCGTTCCAGCCGAAGTGGTGCAGTTCGTTGCCCGGATCGGGCAGCTCGGCGTGGGAGATCACACGGCCGTATTCGGGGGATTCGGGGTCGGTGCCGACGGTGAACAACGCGTCCGCGCGCTGTGCGGTCGGGTCGAAACCGACGACGTAGGCGAGCTTCTCCGGGGGTGCGGCGACGGCGTCCGCCGGAGTGCGGTACAAGGTGGGGTCCCTGTGGTCGTCGCGGTCATGAGCGTGATCGGTCGTCGTCATGGCTGTTCCTTCTCCCGAACGGGAGCCTGGACCTGGGGGGGGCTCCCGACAGGCAGTCGGGCTCACCCGTTCGAGATCGATGTGCAGACGCCGGACATTGATGCCGTTGAATCAGCGTTTCACAGCCCCGAAGCACTGCCAAGGCGGCAGCGTGGCGGCGCGGGCCGGCCTCGGCGCGTGCCTCGCCTCCGGCACGCCCGAGAGCGGCGGCGCCGAGTGCAAGGAGGCGCGATCACAAACCGTCGACTTCGACGACCGCTTCGGCAAAGGCCTTCGGGGCTTCCTGCGGCACGTTGTGGCCGATGCCCTTGAGGGTCCGGTGGGCGTACGGGCCGGTGAAGTGGCTGCGATAACTGGTGCCATCCCCGGGGGGAGTGAAGGGATCCAACTCACCGTCAAGGGTCATCGTGGGCAGCGTGATGACGGGGCTCTGGGCAAGTCGTTCTTCGAGACCGTCGTATCGGGGATCGCCCTTGGCCAGGCCGAGGCGCCAGCGATAGTTATGGATCACGATGGGGACCCAATCCGGATTGTCGAAGGCCGCCGCAGTGCGGTCGAACGTTGCGTCGTCGAAATGCCACGTCGGGGAGACGTTCTTCCAGATCAGTCTCGCGAAATCATGCGTGTACTTCGCAAGGCCGAGCCGACCCCTTTCTGTGGCGAAATAGTACTGATACCACCACGCCCACTCGACCTCCGGCGGCAGCGGCTTCTTGTTGCGCTCGCGGTTGGTGATCAGATAGCCGCTCACCGAGACCAGCGCCTTGCAGCGTTCGGGCCAGAGAGCCGCGATGATGTCAGCCGTCCGTGACCCCCAGTCGAAGCCTGCCAGGATCGCCTTCCCGATCTTCAGCGCATCCATCAGCGCGATGAGGTCGAGGGCGAACACCGACTGCTGGGCATTCAGGAACGTCTTCCGCGAGAGGAAGCGCGTCGTGCCATGGCCGCGCAGATACGGGACGATCACTCGGTAACCCCGTGCGGCCAGCAAGGGCGCCACATCGACATAACTGTGAATGTCGTAGGGCCAGCCGTGCAGGAGAATGACCGCGGGACCCTTGGCGGGACCGGCCTCGGCGTACCCGATGTTCAGGACCCCGGCATTGATCTGCTTCAGTGTGCCGAAAGACGTGTTCCCCGGCCTACCCACGGGGTGCACCGTCGACTTTTCCCGGTCGGGTGCCGAGGCCGATGTCGCCGTGAGCGCCGACAGCGAGGCTCCGGCTGTCCCCACGGCGAGAATCTTGGAAAATGTCCGCCTGTCGATGATCGTCACCTTTCTGTGAAGGCTTTTATACGCTCACGCATGACAAACGAGTGGTCAAAACGGACGTGGCGGGTGAATGACCTTTTTGCCGGGACGGGAAGCGACCATCCCCGGCAGTCGCTCAAGAGACTGGGGAGCAACGGAGACCTGTTCGGGCATGTGTCGAGGTCAGGGCCGGATGGCGGGCCGAGTCCGTACCGCCGAGCCCGTCGGTCGCTCGGTGGTGGCGCGCAGTTTCACGAGCTCCTGCGCGGCCATGGCCACGATGCTTGACTCGCGGGGCTGTAGTTCAGTACCGGCCCACCAGGTCACATCGGGCTGACCTTCGCGTACTGCTGCCGGACCGGGGTGTCGATCTCCATCACGTGATGCGCGAAGGACTGTGCCCACTCCTGCTCGTCCGGACGAAGAAACGGAGAATTCCTGAGAAGGAGGAGATTTACCTGGGTGATTCTGCTTGATCCGGCGGCGACTGAGGCGGGATGGCCGAGGATGGACGTACGTTGTTCTTCCTCAAGATCGGATAGTGCTTCCCGAACCTTCCTCAGGGCCTCCACTCGCTGAGTGCGAAAATTCTCCCGCGCGTCTCGAATCCGGGTTCGCCGCCATTGCCGGAACCCCGTGGCCGTGACCAATCCGGTTCCTATGAAGGCGAGGGCGCCCACGGCGAGTGGGTCTGAGGCCATCAGATAAGGATACGGAACTCGCACTTGTGGTGTTGGGCTGTTCAGCACAGGGCCTGGCTTCGAGCAGGGATTACGGGACAGCCGTGAGTCTCACGTGCGACGCATACGCGCCGCACGGGCGGTTGGGCGTCACGATCTGACGGCATTGCAGGTGTCCGGGTCGGTCCGGTGGCCTCCACGGTCTCGACGACCGGGGCGAAAGACATCGAGGTGGCCAGGCAGGCCGCCACGGCTGCCGCACGAATCCGGTCTTCATCACGTCAGGAGGCATTTCGGACGGCTGGGATGCGGCACCTGGAGCACACCTGATGCCGACTCGGACACGCCCATCGAATTTCCGGGGCGCCCTCCGGCGAGACCACGACGGGGCGGACGCCGCAGCCCCCTTCGTCAACGGTCTGCCGGCCCGACTCAAGGAGCTCAAGCCGTCCCTGCGGGCGCGACTGAGCTGTTTCCGGAAGTCACCGGTCTGCCCGTCAGCCGTCCGGGGGAGCTCTGCGGGACGGCCGACGGTCTGCGATCCGGTCGTCGAGAAGTCGCCGCGCTGCCTGCCTCACAGTGACAGCGCGCGGGTACGGCCGACGCCTCAGTACGCGATCCAAACCCCTTACTTCGAGCCACACTTCCCAGTGGCGCGAGCAAGGATGTCGCATATATTCCGTTTTGTGGACAGTTATGAAACTGAAGGTCCTTCAAGCGCCGGTTGGGGCAGCCCTTAGGGGCGTCCTCTGCTGGGCCGGGCCGGGCCACGGAATCCGATCGCGGCAAGAGCGTGCGGCTTGCCACCTGGCTCCTGCCTGAGGGGAACGATGGCTGACGAGACATTCACGACCCCGGATGAAGGGTGGAGCGGCGAAGGGTGTCCGGCGAGTGCGTTTGCCAGGCGGTCGTTTCTTCACGGTGCCGCCGCGAGCCTGGCCGGAGCGGCCGGCGCGGTGGCCTTGGGCAGCGGTGCGGCGTACGCCGACACAGTGGCTGTTCCCAAGATGGGACCGGCATCTCGTGTGATCCCGTTCCATGGCTATCACCAGGCAGGCATCGCCACTCTGCCCCAGCAGGACGCGATTTTCGTCTCGTTCGACGTGACCGCATCGAGCCGAGCAAAACTCACCGAGCTGTTCCGCACGCTGACCTCGCGAGCCCGTTTCCTCACGGCGGGCGGCAGACCACCGAAGGCGTCCCCGACCGCACCGCCGACGGACAACGGCATCCTGGGACCCACGGTCGTGGCGGATGGTCTCACCCTGACGGTCGCAGTGGGCGCGTCCCTCTTCGACGACCGTTACGGACTCAAGTCGCGCAAGCCGCACCAACTCGTCACGATGACTCCCTTCCGCCATGACGACCTGGACCCCGCGCTGAGCCAGGGGGACCTGCTGATCCAGATCTGCGCTGATCACCGCGACACGACGGTGCACGCACTGCTCGACATCCTGACGCATACCAAGTCCGCGATGAAGCTGCGCTGGCGCATCGACGGCCAGCGCAATCCGGAGCGTCCGGTCGGTGTCCGCCGCGACTGGTTCGGCTTCAAGGACGGCATCTCCAACCCGTCCGTCTCCGACGGCGCCCAGATGAATCAGGTGGTCTGGGTCCAGCCGAAGAGCGCCGAACCGGCCTGGACCGCGGGTGGCACGTACCACGTGGTGCGTATCGTGCATTTCTTCATCGAGGCATGGCAGAAGGTGCCCGTCGCCCAACAGGAGCGGATCTTCGGCCGCCGCAAGGCGAGCGGCGCACCCATGTACGCCGTCGGCGAGAACGCCCCGGAATTCTTCGACCCCGTCTACACCAACGACCCGCAGGGCCTGATCACCCCGCTGAACTCTCACATCCGTCTTGCCAATCCCCAGACTCCGCAGACCGCGGCGACGAGCACCATCCTGCGTCGCAGTTACGACTACGACCGGAGCCCCAACCTGCCGGAACTCGACATGGGGCATGCGTTCGTCTGCTTCCAGCAACGACTCAAGACCTACACCGCCATGCAGACCCGGCTGGAAGGCGAAGCACTGGTGCCGTTCATCAGCCCACGGGGCGGGGGCTACTTCTTCGCACTTCCGGGCGTCCAGGACGAGAAGGACTACTACGCCCGCCGGCTCCTGACCTGACCTCATCCGATCCCGCCGCCGGGCAGCCGTCGGCAGGATGTCGCCCGGTTCGGACCGAACCATCGCACTGCGCACAGGAGGCGAGATGTTCTCTGCCCTGCGGACCCGAGCCGGCAGCGGCCGCCGGCGACCCGGCAGGACGCTCCGGTCGGCACTCGCCGTGAGCATGGGGATCCTGCTGATCTCCTGTACGCCCACCCCCTCGGTCAAGAAGGAATCGGCTCCCGCGCCGATTGCGCCGACTGCGCCCGTTGCCGGCGCCAGTGGCCGCGTGTATGTCACGAACCAGCAGGACAACACACTTTCGGTGATCGACGCCCGAACCTACGAGGTCGTCGCAACCGTGCCGGCCGGTGTGGCGCCGGGAGGCCTCGCGGTCACCAAGGACGGCAAGCACGTGTACATCGCCAACAGCGGCTCTGCCCGGGTGTCGGTCCTCGACACCCGGAGCAACAAGATCGTCAGAACCGTTCCGGTCGGGAAGGGCCCCACCGGTGTCGGCCTCAGCCCCGACGGCAGGTCCCTCTATGTCACCAACGGCAGGTCCAACACCGTCTCGCTGATCGACACCCGAACCAGTCGGGTGGCCGCGACCATCCCGGTCGGAAAATCTCCGGTGAACGTGGCGTTCAGTCGTGACGGTGGCAGCGCCTACGTGGCGAACGCCGGGTCGGGCAACCTGTCGGTCATCGACACCCGCACGCGCCGGGTCGCGCGGAAACTTCCTGCGGGGCGCTCCCCGGTGGGCGTAGCCCTCACCCCGGACGGCCAGTCGGCCTACGTCGCCGACGAAGTGGGAAAGCAGGTCCTTGCCGTCGCAATCCGTACCGGCAAGGCGACTGCCGTACAGGTGGGCGAGGGTCCCTTTGACGTGGCTGTGGGGCCCGACGGCCGCTTCGCCTACTCGGCCGTTCTCGGCCCGGGCAACGTATCCGTGATCGACACCGGCAAGAACCGCGTCTCGGCAACCATCGCCCTGGGCCCTCCCGGCACCGACCCGTTCAACCTGGAGGTCACCCCCCGCGCTGTCTACGTCACGAACCAGGGAGCGGGCACCCTCACGGTCATCGACCCGGCGTCCCACAAGGTCGTCGCCACTGTCACCCTCGGCGCCGGCCCCTACGGGGTCGCCGTGAGCTGAGCCGACGATGCACTGGCTGCCGGTGGGCTCAGCATGGAGCGTCATTCCCTTCACCGTGCGAGAGACGGGCTGACTCATGTACCCGGACGATGGGTTCCGTCGGCGGTGAGCCGGATGCCGGTGATCAGGTCCGGGCGGATGCGGACCGCATAGTCCATGGTCTGGTTCACCCAGGGGTTGAGCAGTGCGCGGTAGTGGGCCAGTTCACCCGGCTCGGTCACCAGGTGGGCGTAACCGGTGACCATCACGCTCCAGCCGAGGTGCATGTCCGGGTCGATGGCATCGGCCTCGTAGGCGACGACCACGCCCTGGCCGTCGGTCTGCCGCGCGCGAGAGGTCAGCGCCGCGCCCTCGTGAGTGCGGATGACGATGTCGCCGTTGTCCAGTACGTGGTTCACCGGGCGGATGGTCGGCAGCGCGTGACGAGTGAAGACGATCCTTCCGAAGGACACGCTGCCCAGCAGCCGCAAGGCTTCGTCACTGTCGAGCTCGACGCTCCGGCGCGGTCCGGCAGGAAGGGTCCGGGCGTGGTCCATGGTCATGGCAGGCTTCCGTACGGTTTTCGTTGCTCACTGTTGTGCGTCGTCGGCCGACGCGTGGATGGTGTCGCGTGACCGGTCGCCGTGATGACGGCCGGGGCTCGCCGCTCAGCTCCTCCAAGGCATGCAAGTCGTCCCTTTCGAGTCGAGCCGTGGACGGCTGCCTGTCCGTGGCACCCGGGTGAAGTGGGCCCCACGGGCAGGCTCGATCAGGTCATTGGAACCGCACCGGAGCTCCTCGTGCCAGGGCCGTTCGGCCCTCGTGCGCGTCCGGTCGGCCCTGCCCACCCCACTCCCGGGCGGCGTGACCTGCGCCGCTCGGGTGGCCGGCTCAGGACGATTCAGTGCGTGGTCGGCTGCGCAGGGCGGCAGTCGTCGATGTCGAACCCGAGCCTGCTGACCACACCGACGACGCCTTCCAAACGCCAGGTCGACCGAACGGCCAGAGGGACGTCACTACGGTGGTGAAGGCGTCCCTCCAGCACGACCATGCCGTCCCGGACGGAAACGGCGACGGCGCTGGGTGGCACGCCCAGCGCGCTGACCAGGACCTTCTCCACCACCTGCTGACGGATCTCCTCGTCCGTACGCAGGAAGACCCGCAGCAGGTCGCGGCGGGTGGCGATACCGATGAGGCGGTCCTCCTCATCCACCACGGGCAGACGGTCGACGTTCTGACGTTCCATCAGTCGTGCGGCGTCCGAAACACGTTGCTCCGGATGGATGGTGACCGCCGGGGTCGTCATCAGCTCTCCCGCGGTCGTGCCCACACAGCCGTGCGCGAGATCGGCGCCGGAGACCACCCCGACCACCTTGTCGTCGTGGTCGACGACCGGCAGTGCGCGGATACGGTGCCGATCCAGCAATCGCACCACGTCGTCCAACGGCGTCTGCCGGCTTGCGCAGACGACCTCGCCGGTCATGACTTCGCCGACGGTGCGTGTCTTCATGGCGCTTCCCTCCTTCACGGTGCGAGCGGGACGCGGGCAGGCCTTGCTCCCCGCTCGGTGACGGTGCCTCCACCTCAAGGCACCTGCCGGCCGCCTCGCCGCCCCTTCAGCCTCGCAGCCACCCTGCGCCGCGGCGCAGGGCCCAGATGTACCTGGTGGAGGACCGACCCGCCTCGCACCGGAGGGCCGGGAGACTCTAATCCCGCCGGATGACGGCCTGGCCACCACGCCACGGTGGGGGAGTGGCCGACCTGCGGGCCGCCTCCTTGCGGTGCAGGACCCGAGTCATCTGGCTGCGGAGGCGGTCCTGCAACCGGTCCGCCAGTTCATGTGCCGTTGCCTCCTGGGCGTGCACGACCACAAGAGTGTTCGCCACGACGAGCTCGGCCCTGGCAGTCCAGGGCACCTCGACGTGGTGCGCCGCTGCCTTCGCGATCCTCACCCCGCCGCTGACGTCTGGAACTCCGGGCCGGTTGAGAGCCGTGTCGACCTTGGTCCGAACGTACGCGAGTGCCCCTTCGTCCACATCGCCTTCCGCTCGCACCTGTACTGCGACGGTGGAGGTGACGTGGGTGCCGGTGTCCTTCGCAGTCATCTGCTCCGCTCCTTCGATCGTTGGGCAGCGGCTTCAGACTTCTGCGAGGACCGGCGTGGGCCCAGGGCTGTCAGGCCCCAGGAACGGGGCCACAGGGCCTCTCCCGGCAGGGCCGCCGGACTCGCCCTTCGGCAGTGTGGGGCCGACCGGCTGCCGGGAGCCGCCAGGGGCGTGGTCCTCGACGTGGACGTCCGGCTCGCCATTTCGTCCCCGCACGGCACTACGGCACTACGGCTTCCGGCTGCGGGAGACTCTGTGGAAACAGGGCCGACCGGCCCTGGTCCTTCGGCCCGGATCCCGAAAGGATCCCGGTACGGAGACCGATACGGTCCAAGTGGACATCGACGAGTAACGCGGAACCAGGGAGCAAGTGATGGCGGACAGCAAGCAGCCCGGCCCCGACAGCCCGATCCGGGTCTTCCTGCTGGACGACCACGAGGTGGTACGACGTGGAGTGCGCGACCTGCTGAACGACGAGCCGGACATCGATGTGATCGGCGAGGCCGGCACCGTGGAGCAGGCCCTGGTGCGCGTCCCCGCACTGCGCCCGCACGTGGCGGTCCTGGACGTCCGGCTGCCCGACGGTGAGGGCGTGACCGTGTGCCGGGAGCTGCGCTCGCGCATGCCGGAGCTGGCCTGCCTGATGCTGACCTCCTTCGACGACGAGGAGGCGCTGCTGGACTCGATCATGGCGGGCGCGTCCGGATACGTTCTGAAGCAGATCCAAGGATCAGACCTGGTGTCCGCAGTACGCACCGTGGCCCGCGGCCAGTCCCTGTTGGATCCGAGCGCCACCACCAGGCTGATGGCCCGTCTTCGGGGTGGGCAGCAGCAGGAAGAGGAGCCGGACGCCCTGCTCGGTCTGACCGAGCGGGAGCGGGAGATCCTCGCCCTGATCGGCGAGGGCCTCACCAACCGCCAGATCGGCCAGCGGCTGTACCTCGCCGAGAAGACGGTGAAGAACCACATCTCCCGCCTGCTCGCCAAGCTCGGCGTGGAGCGTCGTATCCAGGCCGCGGTCATAGCCACCCAGGTCCAGGACCGGCAGAGGCAGGAAGGGCGCTGAAGTCCCGGGGGGAAGGACCGGTAATCGCCGCTGCCCGCACCACCTGGCATGCCTTTCTCCACCGGCAGCCAGTCCGATCTCATACCGCTCTCCTCTGATACCGCCGTCTGCCGCGGGCCGATAGCGTGGCCCCGACGAGGATGATCGGCCGTCAGCAGGGTGAGGGGCTTTGGAGGAGTCGCCGGCGAGGGCCCCGAGGGTGCCCGGGTCCGGCTGCCGCACTTGCGGCTGGATGAGCTGCTGGAGGAGTTGCAGGCCCGCCTGGACACGGCCCGTGGCACCCGCGACCGCGTGCACAGCCTGCTGGAAGCGGTCCTCTCGGTCGGCCGTGAGCTCGACCTGCAGCAGGCGCTGCGCAGCATCGTGGAAGCCGCCGCGGTCCTGGTCGAGGCGGAGTACGCGGCCCTGGGCGTGATCGGCCCGGACGGCACGCGGCTGTCGGAGTTCCTCACGGTCGGTGTGAGCGAGGAGCAGATCGCCCGGATCGGTCCCTATCCGCAGGGCCATGGCATCCTGGGCGAGGTGATCCACCACCCCGAGCCGCTGCGGTTGCCCAAGCTCTCCGCGCACCCGGCTTCGTACGGCACCGGATGCGGTGCCTGCCCTCCCACTGTCGAACGGGACCCGTTGCCGTGAAGCGGGTCGACGGGCCCACGGCCGTGGGTACTGCGACCGGAGTCAGCCTGGCCGGGCCTCGAGCCACCGACGGTAGGCGGCAACGGCCGTCGGCAGCGTCGGGAAGATGAGATCCGTCCCGACCGAGCCCGCGAGACCGTACGCCTCCAGGTCGTCCAGCAGGTCCTGCTTGACCCGGGCGAGGGCGAACACGATGCCGCGGCCGCTCAGTTCGCGGCGCAGTTCGTCGACCGCGTCGAGGGCGGTGATGTCGACCTCCACGTTCGCCTCGGTGTTGAGGACGAACCAGTGGACGGGACCGGCCTGTTGGGCGACCGCGGCCAGTGCACGGCACCGGAAGTTTTCCGCGTTGGCGAAGAACAGCGGCGAGTCGTAGCGGTAGACCAGCAGACCGGGGATCGTACGCGCCTGGGGGTAGTCGTCCACGTCGTGCATGCCCGCCACGCCGGGCACCAGGCCCTCCACCGCGTCGTGCGGGCGGGCCACCCGGGTCAGCAACTCGGCCACCGACAGGCCCACAGCCACGATCACGCCGTACAGGATGTCCAGGGCGAGCACCCCGGCCAGGCAGCCGAGCGCGAGCAGCAGTTCGCGGCGGCGGAAGGACGCCAGGCGGCGGAAGCCCGCCAGGTCGATCATCCGCACGGCGGCGTAGACGACGAGCGCGCCCAGCACGGCGGCGGGGGTCCGGGTCAGCAGCGGACTGAGGAAGAGCAGGACGGCCAGCACCGCCGCCCCGGCGACCAGGGAGTACGCCTGGCTGCGGCCGCCTGCCGAGGAGGCGAGGGCGGTGCGGCTGGCGCTGCTGCTCACCGGGAAGCCGTGCAGGGCAGCGGCACCCAGGTTGGCCGCGCCCAGGGCGAGGAACTCCTGGTTGGCGTCGACCCCGGGCCCATCTGCCGCGTGGTCGGTGAACGCCCGTCCGGTGAGGATGAAGTCGGTGTACGCGACCAGGAGCACGCCGAGGGCGGGCAGCACCAGCTGCGGCAGCTCGCTCAGGTCGGGCAGGGCGAGGTCCGGCAGCCCCGAGGGGACCGTGCCGATCACCTTGATGCCGTACCGGTCGTCGAGGTCGAAGGCCACTACGGCCGCCGTACCGAGGACCATGGTGAGCAGCGGCCCGGGCAGCGCACGGACGTAACGGGCCACCAGGAAGAGGAAGGCGAGCGTGGCGGCCGAGAAGACGACGGTGTTCGGGTGCGCCTCGTCAAGATGGCTGATGTACGACCACAGTTGAGGGAAGAACTCGGAGCTGGTCGCGGTCACCCCGGTGAGTTTGGGCACCTGGTCCACCATCATGATCAGGGCCACGCCCGAGAGGTAGCCGATCAGGACGGGACGGGAGAGCAGGTCCGCGAGAAAGCCCAGCCGCACCATCCGCGCCACGAGGCACAACAGCCCGACCGTGGCCGCGAGGCCGGCCGCCAGCGAGGCGTAGCGCCCGGAGTTCCCCGCGGCGAGCGGGCCGACCACGGCGGCCGTCATGATGGCGGTCGTCGACTCGGGACCGACCGACAGCAGGCGCGAGGATCCGAACAGCGTGTACAGCGCCAGGGCCGGCAGGATCGCCCACAGCCCGGCGACCGGCGGCAGCCCGGCCACACCCGCGTACGCCATGACCTGCGGCACGAGGTAGGCCGCCACGGTCACTCCGGCCAGCAGGTCGCCCTTCAGCCACGCACGCCGATAGCCGAGAAGCCCGGCGAGGCCGGGCACCAGGCGGTGCCACCCGGGAATGTGCCCGTCCGAACCGCCGGTCATGAGCCGCCCTTCGCCTTCAGGAACCACCGGAGCACCGCCATCCTTCCAGCCGGGGGGCGCGGTCCACGAGATACCCGCAAGGTCCCACGCGTACCGTGCACAACGCGTTCGCTCCAACAGGCCCCGTGGAAAGGGACCTTCAGCCCAACGGCCGCGGACCTTCGGCATCCGGCGGCGCGCGGTGCCCGCGACAAGAGTGAGGTGCGTCAGGACAACGACCGGACATCCCCGAAGGGATCACCGCCATGGCCGTGCACGAGGACCCTCACCGAAGCCCGGGCTCCCACCTGTTTTACCGCAGGAACCGCACCGGCTCCGCGATCGCCGTGTCGGCACGCACCGACACCCACGCCGCGGGGGCCCACGCGCTGGCGTCCCTGCGTCTGCTCACCGGCTTCGTCTTCCTGTGGGCGTTCCTGGACAAGACTTTCGGCTTCGGCTACGCGACCGCGTCCGGCAAGGGCTGGATCGAGGGCGGGTCGCCGACGAGGGGCTTCCTCGGTTCCGTTGCCGCCGGGCCGATGGAGTCGACGTTCCACTCCTGGGCCGGTGACGCCTGGGCGGACTGGCTGTTCATGCTGGGCCTGCTCGGCATCGGCGTGGCCCTCGTGGCCGGCGTGGCTCTGCGGCCGGCGGCGGTGGCGGGCACGGCGATGATGGCGTCGATGTGGATCGCCGAGTGGCCGCCGGCCAAGCACCTGTCGGACGGGTCCCCGAGCATGTCGACAAATCCCTTCGCCGACTACCACGTCATCTACGCGGTGACGCTGATCGCCGTGGCGGCCGCGGGCGCGGGTGCCACCTGGGGCCTGGGCCGGCTGTGGGCGCGGCTCCCGGTCGTCCGCGACCACACCTGGCTGCGCTGAAAGCCCACGGCGCGACGGCCGCTTGTTCGGGAACTGTCGCACCAAGCACCGCACAGGCCCGTCGGCCCGGCTGAAGGACCAGCGGCCCCTGCCCCGAAAACCCCCTGAACACGACGCTGGAATCGGGTCCCTTCGGGCCCCGATTCAGGAGGTGGAGATCATGTCCCGTCCCATTACCGTAGGTCTCGACGGCTCGCCCGAGAGCCGTGCTGCCGCCGAATGGGCTGCCCGTGAGGCGAAGCTGCGCGGACTACCGGTGAGGCTCGTCCAGGTCTGGGAACCGGTACCGGAGCCGATGGCCCAGGCCCCGCTCCTCGGCGTCGAGACCCATCAGCACTGGACCGAGAGGGTGCCGCGCCAGGCCGCCGAAGGGCTAAGGCTGCGCCACCCCGGCGTCGAGGTGACCACCGAACACGCCACCGGACGGCCCGCCGAGGCCCTGGCCCGCGCCGCGCAGGACGCCGAACTTCTCGTCCTCGGCTCTCGCGGCCTGGGCGGACTCGGCGGGTTCCTGGTCGGCTCGGTCGGCCACGCAGTCGTGGCGTCCACCGAGCGACCCGTCGTCCTGGTCCGCGCCGGAGAGCAGGACACCGACGAGCACGAGATGGACAAGGCCGGCATCCCGTCCACCGCCGCCCCCTTCCGGCCCGTCGTCCTCGGACTCGACGTCGGCAGCCCCGACGAGGCGCTGATCGGGTTCGCCTTCGACGCCGCCACGCGCCGGAACGTGCCGCTGCGCGTCGTGCACGGCTGGAACCCGCCGCCCTACTACGCCTACGGCATGGCTCTGGAGGCCGCGGTCCAGCGGGAGTCGGCGGAGGTCGACTCCACCGTCCTGACCGAGGAACTGGGCCCCTGGCGGCAGAAGTTCCCCGACGTCGAGGTCGTGGCGGAGTCCCGCTACGGCAGCCCGTCCAGCCTGCTGATCGACGCGTCTCGAGAGGCCTCTCTGCTCGTCGTCGGCCGACGCATCCGCCGCTCTTCCATCGGCGCCCACATCGGCACCGTCACCCACGCCGTCCTGCATCACGCGACGGCCCCCGTCGCCGTCGTCGCACACGACTGACGAGCCACTGCAGAAAGAGAAGAAGGGACCATGAAGGCAGCAGTCGTACGGGCCTTCGGCGAGCCCCTGGTCATCGAGGAGCGCCCCGACCCCGAGCCCGGCCCCGGCTAGGGCGTGTGTCGGAAGTGCCGCCGTCCGCCCGAAGGGTGGGCCCGGCGGCGTCCGGTGCGTGCGATCGCAAGGCGGAGGGTCGTCCTCGTACTGGACGTACTTGGACGACCCCGACAACGCAGCGAGTGTGCGTGCCGGGCGTCGCGGGGCAGGCGGGACTTCCGACACACACCCTAGGTCCGCGTCGAGGCCTCCGGGCTGTGCCACACCGACATCCACGCCGAGGGCTGAAACGTCCGACCGCCGAGGCGGCAGAAAGCACACAACCAAGGCCCACAGGACGGGGAATCAGGGCCGGCGACGTTCGGCGACGCAGTGAGCTGCCCGCATCCGCGGTTGCATGCGGGCAGCACCTGCGCGGTCATCGCCGCGCTGGAGACCGAACACCGCCGTATCGACGCCGTGCCGGCCGAGGCCGAGGGACAGTTCCTGGCCGATCCCCCTGGCCGGACCGCCTGATCGAGACCCTCGACCTGCTACGCAACCACATCCTCGAGGAGCGGGACGACCCACTCGACGACGGTGCCACTCGGTTCGTTCGACGACAGGCCGAACGTTCCGCCCATCTCCTCCGCGCGCCTGCAGAGGTTGGCCAGGCCGCTGCGGCGGCTGACCGCCGGGTCGATCCCGCGGCCGTTGTCGGCCACGCGCAGTTGCAGGGCGGTGCCGGTGACCTCGACGCTGACGTCGACGCTGGTGGCCTGCGCGTGCCGAGCGGCGTTGGACAGGGCCTCGCCGAGCACGGCGAGCAACTGTTCGGCCTGTTCGGCGGAGACGGCCGTGTCCAGCAAGCCGGTCATGCGTAGAGCCGGGGCAAAGGCAAGCGATTCGGTGGCCCGTTCAGTGGCTGCCACCAGCTGGGCGCGCAGCCCGCTGCCGCGACGGGTCCGATCGTGTTCGCGCAGGCCGTAGATGGTGGAACGGATGATCTTGATGGTGTCATCCAGGTCGTTCACCACCCGCTGGATCCGCTCGCCGACCTGAGGTCGGTCGGCCACTCGGCCCAGCGTGGACTGCAGCGACAGCGCGCCGGCGAACAGCCGCTGGATGACCAGGTCATGCAGGTCCCGGGCGATCCTGTCGCGGTCATTGAGCACGAGCATGCGCTCCGTGTCCCGCCGGTGCTCGGCGACGTCCAAGGCCAACGCGGCCTGGTTGCCGAACCCGGTGACCATGTCGACAACGGCGTCCGTGAAGAAAGCGCTGCCCGGTACGTTCGCGACCTGCAGCACCCCGCGGACGTGCTCCCGGGTGCCGAGCGGTACGAAGAACGCCGGCCCCAGCTCCACCACCGAGGCGCTGCCACCCTCGGCGCGCGGGTCGGCGCTCACGGCATCACTGGCGATCCTCTCCCCGGACGTGAAGACCTTCGCAGCCAGCCCCGCGGCGGGCAGCAACAGCCCGCGGACCTCCTCGGCCAACACTCCCGAGGCAGCCTCGATGACCAACTCGCCGCGGTCACCGACCGGCACCCCCAAGGTGACCAGGTCCGCACCGGCCATCTCCCGCACGGTGGCGGTGACGGACTCCAGCACCGCTGCGGGCTCCGCACCGGACAGCAGGCTACGCGTCAGCTCGTTGCTGGCCGCCAGCCACCGCTGCCGGCGGTCCGCATCCTCGTACAGCCGGGCGTTGTCGATCGCCACACCGGCCGCCGCGGCCAGGGTCCGCAGCACCGCCTCGTCGTCGGTGTCGAACTCCGCTCCGCTCTGCTTGTTGGTCAGGTACAGGTTGCCGAAGACCTGGTCGCGGACCCGGATGGGGGCGCCGAGGAAGCTGGTCATCGGCGGATGCCCGGACGGGAAGCCGACGGACGCCGGATGCTGGGCCAGGTTCGCCAGGCGCAGCGGTTCCGGGTGACGGATGAGCTGCCCGAGGATGCCCTCGCCGCGCGGGTAGTGCCCGATCCGGGCGATGGCCTCCTCGTCGATGCCGACCGTGACGAACTGCTTGATCGTGCCTTCCTCGCCCAAGACGCCGAGCGCCCCGTATTGGGCGTCGACCAGGGTGACCGCCGACTCCACGATGCGGTGCAGCACCACTTCCAGGTCCAGGTCGGAGCCGACCGCCAGCACCGCGTCCAGCAGCGTGTGGACCCGGTCCCGGGCCCCTCGAACCTGCGTCACCTGCTGCTGCAGGTCCTCCAGCAGTGCATCCAGCCGCAGCTGTGGAGACATCCCGGATGTCTCCACCTCACGCGAATCCTGCGCGCGCTCGTCCACTACAGCTCCCTTTGCCGTCTCGCTGGCCCTTCCCAAGGATGCCCGACGGGCCGAACCCGTTCGACGGCACCCTGGAGAGCGGCGGGGGCAGGTCTCAGGAAGGGTGGGCAGACGGGTGATCGTCCCATGCCGGGCCCGATGACCTCGGCTGTGACGTGGCTCGGAGCCGTAGTTCAGGGCGCCCGGGCCGACGTCGTGCAAGGGGGAGTCGGGTGACATCCATCAGACCCCCGACAGACGGGCGAGTCTCGGTGGTGGCTGCCGATCCGTGTGCTGCCGGCCTCCTCCACGAAGAGTTCAACGACCCTCCGGCACCGCTGATTTCAGACGTCGGGCCTGGGCGGGGCCCGGCTGCCGAAGAACTTCTTCGCCACCTACGATCGCCACGATCGCCCTGTCCCCGTGGTTGCGTAAGCTGGCGCCGTCGTCGCGGTGGGACGGACGCCGGTAGTCCGCGGATGACCTCCGACCCCACCTGATGGTGCGTCAGAAGGTCGTCGATCGGTCGGTATCGGTCCTTGGGAGCCCGGGGGGAGCCGGCCGGAAACGCGACTGCTTGTAGGGTAAGGAAACTGCCCTTGACCTGCAAAAACGCAGGCAGGGAGCCTAGATCCAGGAGTACCTCGATGATGCGTACCATGTTCAAGTCCAAGATCCATCGTGCCACCGTGACTCAGGCCGACCTGCACTACGTCGGTTCCGTCACCGTGGATGCCGCACTCATGGAAGCCGCGGATCTTCTGCCCGGCGAGCTCGTGCACATCGTCGACATCGACAACGGTGCCCGACTGGAGACGTACGTCATCGAGGGCGAACGCGGCTCCGGCGTCATCGGTATCAACGGCGCCGCCGCCCACCTCGTCCACCCCGGCGACCTCGTGATCCTGATCAGCTACGCGCAGGTCGACGACGCCGAGGCCCGCACGCTGACCCCGAGCATCGTCCACGTCGACGCGGACAACCGGATCGTCGCGCTCGGCGCAGACGCCTCCGCGCCCGTGCCGGGAACCGCCACCGAGCGCAGCCCGTACGCCGTGCCCGCCACCAACTGACCGTTCCACCGCCAGGGAGTCCCCGTCATGGTTGAGAACACCGCGCTCGAATTCTTCGACGACCGGGAGAACGGCAATCTTCTCGGTCTCGTCGACGACGTGGCCGCCGGAGTCATCGCGTATTTCGTGATGGACGGTGCCCCCGCGGCACTCGTCGCCGTGCACACCGTCGTCGAATCGGAGCACCGGGGCAAGGGCTACGCCGGAGCCCTGGTCCAGGAGTTCTACGCCATGGCGGACCGCGAGGGCGTGCCTGTCGTCCCGCTCTGCTCGTACGCGGCGAAGTGGGCCCTGAACCATCCCGAGCAGGCCCCTGTGGCCCCGGCCGAGCTGGTGGAGCGGGCGAAGGAGCAGCTGAAGACCCACCCGGAGCTGTCCTGATGCCCGGGACACTCGCGCTTCTGCACACCTCCCCGGTCCACGTCCCGGTCTTCGAGGCGCTGCGCGACACCGATCACCCCGGCCTCGCCCTGCGCCACCTCGTGTACGAGGATCTGCTCGCCCGAGCCCGGGATGCGGGGCCCGAAGCGGTGCAGGGGGAGATCCAGGCCCTGCTCGCGGGCGCCGTCGCCGAAGGCGCGAGCGCCGTGCTCTGTACCTGTTCGACGATCGGTGGGGTCGCCGAGTCCGCCGCGGCGGCGCTCGGCGTCCCTGTCCTGCGCGTCGACCGGCCGATGGCGGCGGACGCCGTCGGCCGCGGCCGCGTCGTGGTCCTTGCCGCGCTTGCGGACACCCTGGCACCGACCCTGGCCCTGCTGGCCGAGGAGGCGGGTGATCGGGCCGCGGACATCCGTACGGTGCTGGTCGAGGGGGCATGGGCGCGGTTCGAAGTCGGCGACCGTGACGGCTATCTGGAGCTGGTGGCCGCTGCCGCCGACCGGGTGGCGGATGCCGATGTGATCGTGCTGGCCCAGGCGTCCATGGCCGATGCCGTCACCCGGACGGCCACGCGGATTCCGGTCCTCTCCAGTCCCCGGCCCGGGCTCGCCGCCGCGGCCGCGGCGGCACACTGACCCGCCGTCCGGGTTCTCGTCCGGTGGCACGGAACCCGGACGTATGGTCTCGGCAGGCGCGGGCAGCTGCTCCGGGAGACGGTGGACACGAGATCCCCCCGCACTTTGGAGCCCGAGATGACCAACCCGTATCCCGACCCCGTGCCGCCGGCGCCGACACCCGGACCCATGCCCGGACCGCCCTCGCCGCTGCCGGAGCCGACACCTGCCCCGCCGGTACCCGGTCCGGTGCCGCCCGGTCCGTCGCCGGACCCGATTCCCCAGCCGCCGTCGCCCAACCCTGAGCCGGTACCGGAGCCGGAGCCCACGCCCCACCCCGCCGGATGACGCGTCAGGGCCGGACGGCTACTCGGTGTGATGGGGGCCGATTCCGAGGAGGGAGTCGGCGTGTCCCGCCCCGCTCTCCTCGGCGATCGACTCCAGCGACTGGGCGTCACGCACCGGCGCGAATCGCACGGTCTCCCCGCCCGAGCTGTCGCTCCCGGCGCCGGTCGTGCTGAAACCGTAGACGGCGGGCCTCGGCAGACTGTTGTACGACCAGGGGGTCGAGAAGTAGTACGCGCCGGTGTCGTACAGCACCACGAAGTCGCCCTCCCGCAGTTCCGGCAGTTCCCTGGCGTGCGCGACGACGTCCCCGGCGAAACAGCACGGTCCCGCGATGTCCTGGACCAGCGGCGGACCGTCCTTGGGGCGCCCCTCGGCGTCGAACGCCCCGACCCGCAGCGGCCAGGACTCGGGCATGAACACGGTACGGGTGGCGATCTGCGCGCCCGCGTGGGTGAGCGCGATACGGCGGGAGCCCGCGTCCTTCGTGTACTCCACCAGTGCCCCGATGAAGCCGTTCTTGGCGAGCAGCGACCGGCCGAACTCCGTGACCAGCCCGTACCGGCCGTCGAAGAGCCCCGGCGCCGCTGCGCGCAGCGCCGCCACATAGGCGGAAAAGGTGGGCCGTACGGAGTCGTCCTCGAAGTTGACGGGCAGTCCGCCGCCGAGGTCGATGCTGGTGACCTGCCGGGCGCCGAGGGTCTCGTTGATCTCCTCGGCGAGTCGGTACGTCTGCGCGACCCCGGTCGCGATCAGGTCCAACGAACAGCCCTGGGAGCCGACATGGGCATGCAGGCGGGTCAGCCAGGAGTGTTCGGCGAATGCCCGGACGACACTCTCGCGCGCGCCGGGGTCGTGCAGCGCCACGCCGAACTTGGAGGTCGGCGTCGCAGTGCTCATCGCGCTGATGGAGCCTCCGCCCACCTGTGGGTTGATGCGCAGCCCGATGACGGAGACCGAGTTCCGGGGCCGCAGCGAGGCGATGCGCCGCACCTCGTCGAGGCCGTCGGCATTGAGTGCCACACCGAGCGCGAGCGCCTGACGGATCTCGTCGCGCGTCTTGGCGGGGGAGTCGAGGACGATCGTCGAGGGTGCGAATCCGGCGTCCAGGGCGAGCCTCAGCTCACCGGGGCTGGCGACCTCGCATCCCATGCCGCAGTCGGCGAGCAGCCTCAGCACGGGGACGAGGGACGCGGCCTTGGCGGCGAAGGTGTGCAGCACGGTGGCGGGCGTGTCGGTGAACGAGCCATGGAGGGCGGCGACCGAGGCGCGCACCCCGTCGGTGTCGATGAACCCGGCGACGGGCCGGCCCTCGCCGAGCAGCCCGGTGCCGACGGCGTGGCGGACCGCGGCGGCGACACGCGCGGAGGGCGAAGGGCCCGGAGCGGGCGGGGTGAGAGGCATAGGGCGAGAGTCGGTGATGGGGGCCCCACAGGTCTCTGTCGAGCAGAACAGGATCGGCGCCGGACCTTGGCCGCAGGGCCAACGACCGTACGAATCGGGGATTACGGGACAGTCCTCAACCTAGCCGCTCAGCCGGACGGCGAGGGTGATGAGCAGCCGGGTGTCGGGGTCGTCGAGATCGACGCCGTACCGCTCCCGGGCGCGGCGCAGCCGGTAGCGCAGGGTGTTGGGGTGCAGGACGAGCTTTTGGGCGGCCCGGCCGACGTCGCCCGACGCGTCGAAGTAGGCGGCGAGTGAGCGGACCAACTCGCCCCCGGTCGCCAGGTCGGACCGTACGAGGTCGTGCACCGGCCCGCTGCCCGCTTCCCAGATCGGCCGTACGGCGTCCAGGACCCGCAGGACGTCCAGGGAGGCACCGACTTCGGCCGCCCCGGCGTACCGCAGGGGCTCAGGCTCCCCGCCGTTCGCGGCGCGGTTGCGCAGCACCCGTACGACCAGCGCCGCCTCGTCGCAGGAAGCGGCGGCCCGCAGGGCGGTGGGCACGACGGGACCAGCCCCGACCCGGACCGGGGCGGAGCCGGGCATCGACACGGCGAGTGCGTCCAACTCACGTGCAAGACGCAGCACTTCCCTGTCCTGGCCGCGCTCGACGGGCAGCAGCACCAGCAGTCGGTCCCTCTCGCGCAGCACGCGCGCCGAGGAGTGGTACGAGGATGCCTGCAGGGCGAGTACGTCCAGGACGCGGTCGCCCGACGCCCCTGCCGCGCCGTCGCGTTCGGCCACCAGGACCGCGCACGGCGCGTCCGGTGGCAGCCCCAGCGACCAGGCGTGGGTGCGCCGGTCCCCACGTCCGTACAGCAGACCGCGCAGCGCATGGTTCCTCCGGCGCACGGCCCCGCTCTCGCGCAGCCGGTGCTGCACCAGGTGAGGGGCGGCGACCTCCGCTCCGCGCCGCAGCGCATCCGCTGCTTGCGCGGACAGCGCGCGCCCGTCCCTGGCCGCCCAGATGGAGCCGAGTACTTCGGAGCCACTGCGGACCGCGATGATCAGACGCTCGGGGCTGTCGCCTTCGGCGGCCCGGTGGATGACGTCCCGGGAGGTCCACAGGGCACGGAGGATTCCGCTGCGCCGGAGTTCGGCGACCCGCCACTCCGGAACCCTGCCGCCGAGGATCGTGGACCGGCGGACCCCGTCGGCCTCGGGGCGGGTGGCGGAGTGGGCCAGCACCCGGAAGCGGGTGTCCTCGATGGTGATGGAGCCTCCGGTGTTCTCGGCGATGGCTGAGGCGAGCGCTGCCAGCCCGCCGGCTGAGGTGTCCCTCGTGGCGGCCGTCTCCCCGGTCCGGCCCGCCTCGGCGTAGGAGAGCGCGGAACGCAGCAGGGTCGCGGTGTCGGTCCAGTCGGCCCAGGCCGCACGGGCGAGCAGGGCGATGCCCGACTCCTCGGCGGCGGCCAGTACTTCGGGCGCCGCGGGCACCCCTTCCGTATCGCGGACCACCACGGCGCAGGCGCCGCGCCGGGCGGCCTCACGAACCGGGCCCGCCGCAGAGGCGGAGGAGGCCGGCGGGCCGACGGCCAGCACGATGCGCCGGTCGAGTGGCTGTGCCTGCCCCTCGTCACCGACGGCCACACCGCGGACGCCGACGACGTGGTCGGTGGGCGCGAGCAACAGGCGGAGTGTGCCGCTGTCGTCGAAGGCCAGGATCTCGTGGAGCGTGACCCCGGATTGCGGCTCCCGCTCCGGCTCGGGCACGTCGCGCCTCGTCATGGGCACCGAGCATACGAGCGGCCGGCCGATGGCAGGAGTGCGCCCGGTGTCCGGTCGGCGAGGGGTGCCCGATCCGGGCTCCATGAGCGGCGATTGACCGGATTCGATCACCAGCCGCTCGGTTTCCGGGTCTTGTTCCGTGCTTCTTCCACCCCTAGGTTAAGCGTCGACCTAAGTCGATTTAATTCGCTGATTAGCAGCTGATCGCACACCGCTGCGCGTCCGCTCGACGTCGGAGCCCCTCAAGGAGTTGTACATGCGCATACGCCCGGCCACGCGCCGAACCACCGGATCGGTGGCGGCGCTTGCCGTTGCCGGCCTGCTCGCAGCGACCGCTGCCGCTGTCGCCCCCGCGGCGGCCGCCCCGACCGGGGGCGACGGCAAGGGCAGTCATCGCGTCGAGTACTTCCCGGAACCGGGAGGCGCAGGAAGGACCGTCGAGGTCCCGGCCACCGCACCCAGGAAGAGCGGCCGGAGCACGGGCGCGTCCCTGAGTGCCGCCGAGGCCGCCCTGGACGGCGCGGTCGGCAGGCAGCAAGTGACCGGCTCGACCGGCGACCGGCTCGACGTCGTGATCATCGGTGATGGCTACACGGCCGATCAGCAGGCCGATTTCCACGCGGATGCCACCGCCAAGTGGGCCGACATCACCGCCGTCGAGCCGTACCGGAGCTACCGGGACCTGTTCAACGTCTGGACCGTCGACGCCGTCTCCAACGAGTCCGGCATCAGCGGCGACCCCGGCGCCGACATCGTCAAGGACACCGCGCTCTCCAGCTACTTCTGGTGCGGGAACATCGAGCGCCTCGTCTGTGCCGACATCGACAAGGTGGCCTCGTACGCGGCCGAGGCGCCCGCCGCCGACCTTGTCGTCGTCATCGCCAACTCCACCAAGTACGGCGGAGCGGGCTACTCCGGTCTGCAGGACGAGGGTTATCCCTTCGGTGGCGTGTCCACGCTCTCCTCCGACAACGCCAAGTCGAGCATGATCGCCGTTCATGAGATCGGCCACTCGGTGGGCCTCCTGGACGACGAGTACACGTACCCCTCGTACGGCACCTGGACCGGCGGCGAGACCGACGGACCCAACTCGACCACATACACCCCCGCGCAGCTCGCCGAGAAGCGCGCCAAGTGGTACCGCTGGCTGGGCGAGAGCGACCCGACGGGTTCGACGGTCGGCACGTACGAAGGCAGCGCCTACTATCCGCTCGGCATCTACCGGCCGACCTCGACCTCGCTCATGCGTGAGCTGTCCAGCACGGAGTTCAACCTGCCGGGACGCGAGGCGATGATCGCCGGGTTCTACCGCGCGGGCAACGCACTGAGCAGCACCCTCGACACGAGCGCCGCGATCACGCACGGCAAGCTGATCCGGGTCACCCTCGCCGACCTGGGAAGCACTGATGGCCAAGGAAGCGGGTCCGGCCCGGCGGCCGGTCTCGCGCGGACGGATCTGCGCTGGTACGTCGACGGTGTCGAGAAGGTCTCCGCCCGCGGCCGCACCGCCGTCACCCCTGCCTCGCTCGGCGTGCGCGCGGACGGCCGCGGTCACCGGGTGACCGCCGAGGCCGTGGACCGTACGGACGCCATCCGCGACCCCGCGGTCCGCGCCCTGGCCACCGACACGCTCACCTGGACCGTCGAGGCGGCCGGGCACCGGTAGGCAGCAGCCGCGGACCCGGCCCAGGCCGTCAGGCGATGATCGGGACCACGGCTTCCGGCGTCAGCATCCGGAACGTGAACGACTGGTGGAAGTAGAGCCGGATGTGCGTCGCGTCGTGGTCCCGATAGCCGATGGAGAGATCCTGGCCCAGGCGCAGTTCGAAATCGCCGCCGCGGGTGGACAGCAGCACACCGCCCGCGACGGCGGGTGCCCAGAGGATCTGGTCGTCCAGCAGCCGAGCGAGATGCGTGGCCACCGGATAGCCGTGGTCGGACGTCTCGGTCGCCTCGGTGAACGCGTCGGCGCCGAGCAGCAGCCGGTACGGCCCGTCCACACCGGCCAGCCGCAGCTGGGTCAGTGCCTGGCTCACCGTGGTCGGATAGTCGCGCGCGTCGGCGGGCAGCGGCAGCGGAGCGTGCGAGGAACCGTCGCGCAGGCCGGTGATCCCGGCCGCCGCATACCCGTCGATGACGGCCATGTCCTCGGCGAACGCACAGGTCCGGGCGGCGTCCTTGACGGGCTGCCAGTCACTGTCGTCGGAGCCGCGCTCCACATCGTCCACGGCGGCCCGGGTCACCGTGAACGGCACCCGCCACTCGATCACCGGCACCGAGGTACGGGCCCGGGCGATGACATCCGGCGTCGGCGGGTCGATGTCCCGCAGATGCCCGTCACCGACCGCCGAGAGCGACGGTCCCTCCGGACCCGTCACATCGATGACGCGGCGGCCCGCCAGGTGACGGCTGAAGGTGCGCCGGGCCTCCTCCTCGATCTGGTCCCAGGCGGCTTCCGTGACGGGGGCGAGTTCGCGGTGGAGGTTGTTCATCACTGGGCGCTTTCTTGCAGGCTGCCGATATGCAGCGAACCGTCCCGCGCATCCGTCGGAACCGTGGTCCGTGCCACCGGCGCGGACGCCGGCTGCGACAGGGACTCGGTCCCGGACAGGACGGGGGACGGCGGCGGGGCGTCGAAGAAGTCGGCGCTGGGGGCGTAGAAGAGGGTGCCGGTGACGGCAGTCGAGAAGTCGAGAATGCGGTCGTACGTGCCGGGCGGATTTCCGAGGAACATATTGCGGAGCATCTGTTCGGTCACGTCCGGATCGGCGGCATAACCGATGAAGTACGTGCCGAAATCCCCCTGTTCGAAACTGCCGAACGGCATGTTGGCGCGCAGGATCTCGCGCGCGGTGCCGTCCGGTGCGGTGAGGGTGTTCAACGCGACATGGGAGCTGGGGGGTTTGACGTCGTCGGGCAGCTCGACGTCGTCCTGCTTGGTGCGGCCGATGACACGCTCCTGCTCCTCCGTGCTCAGCGTGTTCCAGGACGCCAGGTCGTGGAGGTACTTCTGGACGATGACATAGCTGCCGCCCGCGAAGGCGGGGTCGGCTGCGGGGCCCACCAGCGCCGCCGTCCGTGCACCGGCGCCGACGGGGTTCTCCGTCCCGTCGACGAAACCGAGCAGGTCCCGGTGGTCGAAGTACCGGAACCCCTGCGTCTCGTCGACGACCGTCACCGCCCCGCCGAGCCGGTCGAGCAGGCGGGCGGCCCACTCGTAACACGCGTCCATCCGCTCGCCCCGGACGTGGAGCAGTAGATCGCCCGGTGTGGCGGGGGCGTGATGGCGTGCGCCGTGCAGCTCCTGGAACGGATGGAGCGAGGCCGGCCGGGGCCCCGCGAACAGCCGGTCCCAGGCGTCCGAGCCGAAGCCGGTCACGCAGGCCAGTCCGGCGTCCGGCACCCGGAAGTCGATGGAACGGGCGAACGCCGCAAGGTCCGGCAGTACCTCGCGTACGGCGCTCTCACCACCGGGTTCGATCGTGGCGACCAGGATCAGGGCGGCGGTGGTCAGCGGCGTGACGACGGGCTGGGCGGCGGCCGGGTCCGGGACGGCGTCGGGCATGCGGAGGCTCCGAGTGGGTGGTGGCGACAGCTCGGCGGGGGCGTCCCGGTGGTGAGGGAAGCCGACGGTACTCGCTGCTACTTACGCATACGTACGGCCCCGCCGCACCCCGGGGTGCCCCGACCGGGCGACCGACCGCCGCCGTCAGCCGGTGGAGACCTCCGACCGGTCGCCGCCCCAGAGCGTGTGGAACGATCCGTCACGGTCGGTACGCCGATAGGTGTGCGCTCCGAAGAAGTCCCGCTGCCCCTGTGTGAGCGCCGCGGGCAGCCGGTCGGCACGCACCCCGTCGTAGTACGAGAGCGCGGCGGCGAATCCGGGGGTCGGCACCCCTTGGCGTGCCGCCTCGGCGACCACCGCCCGCCAGTCGTCCTGCGCCGCACCGATCTCGGCGGCGAACTGCTGGTCGGAGAGGAGGCTCACCAGCCCCGGTCGCGCGTCGTACGCCGCGCGGATCCGGTCCAGGAATGCGGCCCGGATGATGCATCCGGCCCGCCAGATCGCCGCCACCCCACCGAGATCGATGTTCCAGTCGTACGCCTCGCCGCCCGCCCGGATCTGGTGGAACCCCTGCGTGTAGGAGACGATCTTGGAGGCGTACAGCGCCTGTTCGACCTGGTCGGCGAAGGCTGCCGCTCCTGCCCCGGTCAGGGGAACGGCCGACGGCCCCGGCAACTCCCGTGCGGCCTCGCGGAGATCCACGTGGCCCGACAGAGAACGGGCGAACACCGCCTCCGCGATACCGGAGACCGGCACCCCCAGATCCAGCGCGATCTGCACCGTCCAGCGGCCCGTGCCCTTCTGCTCGGCGCGGTCCTGCACGATGTCGACGAAGGGCTTCCCCGTCGCCGCGTCCGTATGGGCGAGGACCTCGGCGGTGATCTCGATCAGGTACGAGTCCAGGCGCCCGGTGTTCCAGCTGCGGAATGTCTCGGCGATCTGCGCGGGGGAGTAGCCGGCCACCCGGCGCAGCAGGTCGTACGCCTCGGCGATCAGCTGCATGTCCGCGTACTCGATGCCGTTGTGGACCATCTTCACGAAATGCCCGGCGCCGTCGGGGCCGATGTGCATGGTGCACGGGGTGCCGTCCTTCGCCTTTGCGGCGATCTTCTCCAGCAGCGGCCCCAGGGATTCGTACGACTGGGTGGAGCCGCCGGGCATGATGCTCGGCCCGTTCAGCGCGCCCTCCTCGCCGCCCGAGATGCCGACACCGACGAAGTGGATCCCGCGCCCCCGCAGCTCCTTCTCGCGGCGGCGAGTGTCCTCGAAGTGGGCATTGCCACCGTCGATGATGACGTCACCCTCCTCGAGCAGTGGGGCGAACTCCTGGATCACGGCGTCGGTCGGATCGCCCGCCTTCACCATGATGACCAGCCGACGCGGCCGCTCCAGCGCCGCCACGAATTCCTCGGGTGTGCGTGCGGCGACGAAGGTGCCCTCGTCGCCGAAGTCCTTGACCAGGGCATCGGTCCTTGCGGACGTACGATTGTGCACCGCGACCGTGAAGCCGTTGCGGGCGAAGTTCCGGGCGAGATTACGGCCCATCACCGCGAGTCCAGTGACGCCGATCTGCGCAGTGCCGCTCATCTGTGTGCTCCTGCAATCTGTCGAGGATGCCGGGATGACCAGTATGGATACGGGACGCGGGCATGGCCTGTTCACCTCGCCGCGCTCCGTTCCCGCCGCCGCAGCGGAACGCCCGTACGGGCAGGTGAGGAGCCGACCGGACCGGGCCGGTGGAACAGGGATCCTCGGCGCGGCGCAGGTTCTTCTGCCGTCCGGGCGACGGGCATGAGCCCGTCGCCGCGTCGGCGGCCCCGACCGCCGGGCCCGCAGTGTCACCCGTGCGCCGCGCCGGCTCGCCTCCCGGAGCCGTGCGCCGCCTACGCCGGCGACCTGTCGGCGCGGACCCGGAGGCCTCCGCGCCGTCCGGGCAGGGAGCCCGGCCCGTCCCCGGGGCGTCGCCGTCGCCCCGAGGGCCTGCGCCGGGGAGCCGCGCGGGGCTCGACTGTCGCTGTGCAGGCCTTCGTTGTCATGGAGTTGTCCCTGCGGTCGCCGCCCTGCGCCAGGGCAGTGCCCCTGTTCTCCTGGCGCGCCCTCCCGCGTCCGGGATCCAGCGACTTCTGCCGGCATCGCCCCTGTCGATGAACGGCGATCCGAGGTGCACGCGTTCCGTGCGTGACGGGTGGGTAGGCGGCTGAGCCCTTGTCATCACCCTTTGCCTGCCCATAAGTTGGCCGCTTGCGACGTGTCCTACAGCCAGTGGGGGAGCCTAGTCATGGCCGCGAACGGACGGCACCGCAAATACCGGCCCAGCCGCATCAACCGTGCCTCGCTGACGGTCACGGCAGGCGGTGCGGGCATCGCGCTCCCGCTCATCAGCGCCGCCTCGGCGGGCGCCGCGTCGACGGATATCTGGGAGAAGGTCGCCGCCTGCGAGTCCACCAACAACTGGCACATCAACTCGGGCAACGGATACTTCGGCGGGCTGCAAATCACCCGGTCGACCTGGGCGGCCTACGGCGGCACCGCCTACGCGCCACGCGCCGATCTGGCCACCAGGGAACAGCAGATAGCCGTCGCGGAGAAGGTACTGGAGGCGCAGGGCCCCGGTGCCTGGCCGACCTGCTCCACCCGGGCCGGCCTGACACGGGGCGGTGACGCCCCCGACGTCAAGCCGCAGGCGGAGCGGACCGGCGGCCCCGTCGACACCTCCTCGAAGGGGACTCCCACCCCGAGGAAGGCGCAACCGAAGGCCGAGAAGGCACCCGCACCCGTCACGCCGACCACGGTGCCCGGCAAGCGTGAGTCGTACACCGTTGCGCGTGGCGACTCGCTCTCCGTGATTGCGTCGACCGAGCACGTGAGAGGCGGCTGGCGGCATCTCTACGCGGCCAACCGCACGGTGGTCGGCGACGACCCGGACCTGATCTTCCCCGGCCAGCGGCTCACCCTGGACGCGGACCGGACCCCGAAGGCCGCTTCGAAGGCCGGCCTCGGGCCGGGCGCGTCCACCGGACCGCAGCAGAAGAAGAAGCCGCGTCGGCAGGCGGAGCCGAAGCACGAACAGGCGGAACCGCAGCACCAGGCGGCGAAACCGCACCGCACGACGGAGCCGAAGCCGCGCCAGGCCGCAAAGCCCCAGCCCAGGAAGACCGAGCGGGCCGAGAAGCACTCCGGGCTCACCGCCCCGGTGGCGGCGACCCGTATCGGCACCTCGTACCACCAGGCAGGCTCCTGGGCCAGTGGCTATCACACGGGCATAGACTTCCCCGTCCCCACCGGCACCTCGGTCAAGGCGGTTGCCTCCGGCACGGTCGTGTCGGCGGGCTGGGCGGGAGCGTACGGGTACCAGATCGTCATCCGGCACAGCGACGGCAAGTACAGCCAGTACGCGCACCTGTCCGCGCTCCATGTGCGCGAGGGCCAGCACATCAGCGGTGGTCAGCGCATCGCCCGCTCGGGCTCCACGGGCAATGTCACCGGACCGCACCTGCACTTCGAGATTCGCACCGGCCCGGGCTACGGCTCCGACATCGACCCCGTGACCTACCTCAGGGCGGGCGGCGTCAGCGTCTGAACGCTGCCGGGCCGCTGCGCGGAGTCAGCCGGTCCGGCGGCCGCCGGGCCACGTCGTCCCGAAACGGTGCGGGGCCGCGGTGCGGGGCCGAACTCGATCCACCCCGCCCGACGACTCCCCAGCGCCACCGTCGCCGGGGGCGTGAGCAGCGACGAGAAGGATTCGGCAGCCGCCGGGTCGGACACGGCGGGTGTGACCCGGGCGGGTTCCGCCTGCGGCCGATCCACGGCCGGTGCGCCCGCGAGCGCGACCGCACCAACGGTGCTCTCCACGCCCTCCTCGGCATCCTCGATGATGTCCTCCGTGGCAGCCCCGGCATCCACCTCCGACACATCCGCGCCGATCGCCCGGATCCGCTGCTCCTCCACCCGCTGCTCCGCGCTCATCCGCTCCGTCGTCAGCATGATCAGCCCACCTGCGGCCACCACGCCGCACGCGAGCGCCAGCACCGTGCCCTCCGTGCCGTACCGGAACTGCTCCCCGAACAGCGTGATGCCGACCGCCGCCGCGATCACCGGGTTCACGACGGTCACCGTCGCGAGCGGAGCGGTGAGGCCGGCGCCACGGTACGCGGCCTGGGACAGCAACAGCCCGGACCCGGCCAGCGCCGCGATCACCAGGAGTGAGGGCAGTCCCGCGCCCACCAGACCCGACGTCCACTCCATCGCCACCGTCTTCGTGAACACGGAGGCGATACCGAACGCGACACCCGCCGCCCCGGCCAGCACCACGCTCCGTACCACCGGCTTCTGCATGCCCTTCGAGACCACGAGGAGCAGCGCCACCGCACCGAACGTCACGGTCGCGAGCATGAACTGCTCCGGCCCGTCCAGCGTGTGCGAATCGCCGCTGCCGGTGAGCGCGAGCAGGCCCGCCAGGCCGACCGTCGCCATGATGGCGCCGCGCCAGGCAGTCGCCCCGGCCCGCCTGCGCACGAAGAGGGCGGCCATCGGCAGGGCGAAGACGATGGTCAGCGCACCGAGCGGCTGCACCAGGCTGAGGGGGCCGTACGCCAGTGCCAGCACGTGCAGCACCGCACCCACACCGTTCAACGCCACCGCCACCCACCACACGCGGTTGCGCAGAGGGGTGAGCGAGCGGCCGTCTCCGGCCGTGGCGACGCGCTCCTGGACGATTGCCCCGGCCGCGTATGCGACCGCGGAGACCAGTGACAGCAGCACCGACAGTGCGAGGAAACTCATGTGCACCACGATGGCCCTTCAAAGCCGCCGAGTCGTCGTCCTTGAGACTGCGATCCGACGTACTGCTTTGGTAGTACGGCAGTGGTCCGCGTGTCCTCCTCCCGACGGTAGTCCTCCTCCCGACGGGCCTCAGGCCGATCATCCCGCAGCGATACGGTGAACGGCGAGCCGTGGGACCCGGGATGCCCGCGACGTCACCAGGAGTGATCGATGGAACCCGCGCAGGAACAGAGCACGGAGCAGTCGGACGTGGCCCCGGTGGGCGGCTTCTTCGCTCTGCGCAGCACACCGGTGCCCGGCGGTGCACACCGCCCGCTGGCCCGGCTGTACGCGGGGGAGACGGCATCGCTCACAGCCCGTATCGACGTGGTCGCCGCCGCGCTCCGTACTTCCGAGCGCAGAGTTGCCGCGTCCGTCGCTCACC
Organism: Streptomyces sp. NPDC057486; assembly: GCF_042802415.1. Taxonomy (NCBI): domain Bacteria; kingdom Bacillati; phylum Actinomycetota; class Actinomycetes; order Kitasatosporales; family Streptomycetaceae; genus Streptomyces; species Streptomyces sp. NPDC057486. The sequence continues at coordinate 83,893 of NZ_JBHVEE010000009.1, forward strand.
TGGGCCTGGCCGCCCGTCTCTGGTCGACGGCCCTGGGGCCGGCGGCCGTCGCGGGCAGCTTTCCCGATCTGTCCCCCGGCACGCTCCACTGGGACCCGCGGCGCCCCGCCCCCGACGACCTGTGGCACGAGCCGGTCGCCACGCTGCCCGGCACCGCGGAGCGGATCCGCGAGGTCGTCCAGTTCGGCCATCTCGTGCCGCTGGCGGAGGCGGTCCGACAGGACGGACACCTTGCTCCGCGGCTGCTGTGGGGCAACGCGGGATCGGCCCTGGCCGGAGCGCTCCGTGAACTGATCGCCTGGGCGCGGACCCACCACCGCCCGGACGTCGCCCAACGGGCCCGCGCCCTGGTCGCCGAACTCTTCGACCACCCGGACCTGCGCACCACCGGCTCCCCGCACACCTCCGCGTTCCGTAGACGCAGCTGCTGTCTCTACTACCGGTGCCCGGGCGGGGGCCTCTGCGGGGACTGCGTCCTCGACCGTCGGCCGGGACCCTCACCGGATCCCGCCCCCCGGTGATCGAAACAGCACGCGCCGACTGAGACGTCGTGACGGCGTCGCAGGCCGTCCACGAGCCGATGTGGACCGGTCTGCAGGCATGCCGGACATCGGAACGGCGTCCTGCTCGGGGCCCTCCAATCGGACTTGTCATGTACCTGGACAGTCGAACCGGCCTCCTCGAACCCGGTCGTGGCGGGATGCCCCACGCCCTGACCCTTGGCCGTGCTCCGGTCCGCCCCCTCCGGGCGGGCCGGAGTGTTCGCGTCGAACCCCTCGACGAAGCCCGGACGCCCGCCCCCTTCGCGCACGGGAGGGCGGGCGTCCGCCGTTGCCGGAGTCAGGTGGGCAGTGGAGGGTCGATGGCCTCCGCAACGGTGTCGAAGACCGGCAACGCGCTGTCCAGACCGAGCACACCGATGAGCCGCGCCATGAACGGGGACGGCGTGGCCAGCCGCATCCGGGTGCCCAGCAAGGACTGCCCGTGGAGCAGCATGTTCACCGTCGTGGAGTCCGCGAACGACACGGCGGAGAGCTCGACGACGACCGGAGCCTGCCCATCCTGTGCCGCGTTCTCCAGCGCCTTACCGAGAACGCCGATGTTGTCGATGTCGAGATCACCCGTCAAGGCGAGTATCAGGGCTCCCCGCTCCCGGCGTGGGACGATTCGCATGACTTTGTCTCCGCTGGGCGGTGGAAGCACGGAAGGCACCTCGGGATGCACTCGGTGAACGGGGACGGCCGTCGTGGGCGGACGGCTCGGTAGCGATCCGCCCCGGCTTGCGGCGTGGGATACCCGCCAAACGATAGAAGGGATAGTTGCCGCTTGACAACATTCTCCCTGGGTAACAATCTATTTCCAGTTGATCAACAACGACCGCATCCACGTCGGGTGCGGCTCGGTTACGCCCAGGACAGGGGCCGGATGAAGCTAGGCGCTCTCCGCGACATCGTCGCGCAGCCGGGTAGTCGGACCGCCGTCCCCCCCGATCCGCTCGGCAGCGGCCGTGTTGAACGCGGCGAGGCCTTCCGCGAGGGCCGCCACGGCGGCCGACGGCATGCGTCCCAGGACCGCGGCGAACTCCCGGGTCCGGATCGCCCGGTACTCCTCCAGCAGGGTGCGGCCCTGCTTGGTCAGCCGGAGCTCGACCTCCCGGCGGCTGGTGGCACTGGGCTCCCGCCGGATCAGGCCCATGGCCTCCATGCGGTCGCAGAGCCGGCTCACCGAGGGCGCGCGCGAACCGAGCGCCTCACCGAGCGACCGGAGATTGCTGCCCTCCTGCTGCTCGATCACGAGCAGTGCCCGCAGCTGGGAGGGCGAGACCGTGCCGAGGTCCGCCGACTCCTGCCCCCGCGACCACAACACCTCCAGCAACTCGGAGGCGGAACAGACATCCGCGGACACCTGCTCAAGGGGGCGCGGATGACCGGTGGGGCGGGGCATCTGTCCACTCTTTCACCCTGCGCACCCGTCTGTCAGCCCGGAACCGGCCCCGGCGCCGCTCGAAGAAAGCCCGAGAGACCGTGAACGCCCGCCCGGACATCGAAAGAGCGGTGCGGGCAGCGGCACCGCACGCCTTGGTGGAGACGGTCCGCGAAGCGCTCCGGAGGGAGTACGGTGCGCTCCACGTCCAGCTTCTGCTCGCCGACTACGGCATGACCGTACTCAAGCCCGTCGACCCGGTCGACGGCCCCGGCGATGCCCTGTCGATGCACAACAGTCCGGAGGGCAGGGCCTTCGGCAGCCAGGAACCGCGCGAGCAGCCCCTCCGGCACGACGAGGCACTCGATCATCACCTCCCGGTGACGGTGCGCGGGGAGCGGCTCGGCATTCTCACCGTGCGACTGCCTGCGGAAAGCTCCACCGCGCGGACGGTGGACGAGCTGACTCATGTGGCCGACCTCCTCGGCCACGAGATCCTGGTCGCGGAACGGGACACCGACCTCTACCACCGGGCGCGTCGGGTCAGCAGGCTCACGCTCGCCGCCGAAATGCAGTGGCAGCTCCTTCCCGCGCGGGCCTGCACGGCGGCCGAGTACGCCATCGGTGCCCAGCTGGAGCCCGCCTATGCCATCCACGGCGACAACTTCGACTGGTCCGCCGACGCCGACGGGCTGACCGTCGCCGTGACCAACGGCATGGGCGAGGGCATCCAAGCGTCCCTGCTCACCAACCTCGCCGTGAACGCGCTGCGCAACGCCAGACGGGCCGGGATCGGCATCGCCGACCAGGCATCCCTCGCGGACCAGGCGATCTACGGGCTGCACCGCGGCAGTGCCCACGTATCCACCCTGCTGCTCCACTTCGACCTGGTCACCGGCCGGGTCGGCGCCGTGGACGCCGGCTCTCCCCAGCTGTGGCGGCTGAGGGGCAGAACGGTCACCCGTATCGACTTGGAGGCGGAGCTTCCGCTCGGCATGTTCGAGGAGTCCCAGTACTCCGTCCAGGAGTTCCAGGTGGTGCCCGGGGACCGGCTGCTGCTTGTCAGCGACGGCGTCTACGAGGCCGCGTCGCCGCTGGGGGAGCTGTACGGGGCACGGGCTCTGGCCCGCGCGCTCCTGGCGACCAGGTTGCTGCCGGCAGCGACCGTGCCGCGCGCCGTACTGCGTGAGCTGGCCGAATACCGGGACTCGGAGACGCTGGACGACGCCCTCGTTCTGTGCATCGACTGGTTCGGCAGGTCTTAGGGCTCTCCCGGGGCAGGAGCTGAAGGCTCTTCACCGGACCGGGGCCGGGCTGCTTCCGGGTCAGCTGCTGAGCTCGAACTCGGCCCTGATGCGCTTGCCCACCGGCACCCGCTCGGCGGTCAGGCGGTCGCACAGGGCGACGACTATCTCCATGCCGTGACCGCCGAGGCGGCTCGGGTCGGGGGCGAAGAGGACGGGAAGCGCCGTGCTGCTGTCGTAGACCGTGACGCTGATCCGCTGCGCGGTGCCCTCGAGCTCCAGCAGGTAGGGGCCGTGGGTGTACCGGTCGGCGTTGGTGACCAACTCGCTCACGGCCAGCATCAGGTCGTTACGGGTGTGCTCGCCGAGCACCGCCAGCCATTCCGTGGTGAGCCTGATCAGAAAGCGGTCGGCCAGTGCGCGTGCCTGTGCGATGCATCCCGGCTCACCACCGAACACTTCGGCGATGTGCAGTGCCTCGGTGGGCCAGTGACCCGGATGCGGGTCGTCCGGCCGGGAGAGGGCGTGTTGGTTCATGAGCTCCAGCCAGGGCGCAGCAGGGGAGGTCGGTGACCTTTTCTTCGCGGTTCATCTACCCGTGTCATGAGATCCCACTCCTGGGAATGACGAGGGTGGTCAGGAGCGGCCCGGCAGTCGTACGACCGTCACGAAGAACTCGTCGATCTGGCGCACGGCCGCGATGAACTGATCCAGGTCGACCGGCTTGGTGACATAGGCGTTGGCATGCAGTTTGTAGCTGCGCAGGATGTCCTCCTCGGCGGAGGACGTGGTGAGCACGACCACCGGAATGAGCGCTAGCTCCGGGTCGTTCTTGATCTTCTCGAGGACCTGGCGGCCGTCGTACCGGGGCAGGTTCAGGTCGAGCAGGATCAGGTCGGGGCGCGGAGCGTCGACGTGGTCGCCGCGGCGATAGAGGAAGTCCAGGGCCTCCTGACCGTCCCGTGCCACATGGAGAGTGTTGCGGATCTTGTTGTCCTCGAAAGCCTCCCGGGTCATGAGCTCGTCGCCGGGGTCGTCCTCCACGAGAAGGACTTCGATGGGCTGTACCGGGGTGTTCACGGGGCATCTCCGGAGAGTTCGGGACCAGGAGCGGGGACGGCGGGATCCGTCGCCGGGTGGCGCGCCGTACCGGGGCCGACCGGCAGCGAGAAGTGGATGCGAGCGCCTTCGCGGTAATCGGGGTCCAGCCAGATCCGGCCGCCGTGGAACTCGATGATCTTGCGGCAGAGAGCGAGTCCGATACCCGTGCCGTCGTACTCGTCGCGGGAGTGCAGGCGCTGGAAGATGATGAACACCTTCTCCGCGAACTCGGGGGCGATGCCGATGCCGTTGTCCTGCACGGTGAAACGCCATTCGTCCTCCTCCCGGACACAGCCGACCGTGATCACGCACGGGACCTCCGGGCGGCGGAACTTCACCGCGTTCCCGATCAGGTTCTGCCAGATCATCGCGAGGGTCGTCGGGTCTCCGGTCACCTGCGGCAGCGGATTCTCCCGGACGAGGGTGGTGCCGGTCTCCTCGATGGACAGCGCGAGATTGGCCACGGCCCGGTCCAACGAGCGGTCGAAGTCCACGGACTTCCAGCTGTCGTGGACCCGGCCCACCCGCGAGAAGGTGAGCAGATCGTTGATGAGCACCTGCATCCGCTTGGCCCCGTCGACCGCGAAGTCGATGTACTGCTTGCCTCGCGCGTCCAGCTCCTCGCCGTACCGTTTCTCCAGGAGCTGGCAGAACGAAGCCACCTTGCGCAGCGGCTCCTGGAGGTCGTGCGAGGCGACGTAGGCGAACTGCTCAAGTTCGGAATTGGAGCGACGGAGCTCCTCGGTCTGCTGGGCCAGCAGCGATTCGCGTTCCTGGGCCTCGTCGAGCTCCGAGACCAGACGACTGCGCATGTCCTCGACGGCTGCCGCCACCGCCCGCACGTCGGACGGCCCGTGCACCTCTATGCGGTGGCGGAATGCGCCGGCCCGTACTTTCCCCGAGTCGGCGGCGAGAACGCTCAGCGGGCGGCCCACCACACGGTTGAACAGCATGCTGAGCGAGATCACGGCCAGCGCGAAACCGATCACCAGGGCGATCAAGGCCCGGTCGCGTATGGCCCGGGCGTCGTTGAGCTGGGCGCGCGCCCGGTCCCGGGCGGCATCGAGATGCTTCTGCTGCGTGCTGTACAGCGAGCGCAGGACGTCGAACTCCCGCTTGCTCTCCAGGATCCTGGTGGAGGAGTCGGCCGCCGGACCGTCCTGCCGGACCGCAGCGATCAACGGCTCCGCGTTCAACGCGCGCCAGCGCGCGGAAGCCTCGGCGATCCGGTCCAGATCACTGCTGAACGGCTGTTCGTCACCGACCACCGCTCGCACCCGGGCGATCCTCCGCTGTTCGTCCCTCCTGCCTGCCTCGTAGGGTTCGAGAAAGGTCTTGTCGCCGGTGAGCGCGAATCCGCGGACCCCGGTCTCCTGATCGAGCAGCGCGTTCTGCAGCTGGAAGGCGGAGGAGCGGGCCGGCTGGATGCGGTCCACCAGTTCGGTGGTCCGGTCCGATATTCGGGACAGCACGAGCCCCCCGACCACCAGACATCCGCAGACGACCAGCACGAAACCGGCCAGGATCAGATGCACCCAGTTCTGGACCGACAGGCGCGAGAACCACCGCCCGCGCGAAGCCGGTCCGGTCGCTGCGTCACTCATGGGGCGTCTTTCTCCAGCCGAGATGCAGTACGGCGACGTCGTCGGCGAGGCCGCCGTAGGGCGAAGCGCCCTCGGTGGCGCCGGCGACCAGCGCGTCGATGAAGGGGCGGGCGGCAAGATCCCCGAGGCGCCGCGCCATGGCGAGCAGTCCCTCTTCTCCGAGCCGGGAGTCCGGACCCGTGCGCCCCTCGAAGAGCCCGTCGGTGAAGAGCACGACACCGCCGTCGCTCGGGAGGGCCAGTTCGGTCGTCGACCACTGGCCGGCTCCGGGAAGCAGCCCCAGCGCCATGCCGCCCTCGGGCTCCACCCACTCGACCTCCGTGCCGCGCCGCACCAGAAGCCCCGGGTGTCCGGCCCGCACCACCCTGACGTGCGCGGCGTGGGGCGGGAAGACGAGCGAGGTCACCGTCGCGAAGGCATGCGGGTCGGAACGCTCGGCGACGAGAATCGCCTCCAGGAGCCGTATCTGTTCCAGCGGATCGGTGTCGCACAGCACCGCTGTACGCCACGCCACGCGCAGACACACACCGAGCGCGGCCTCCGCCGCACCGTGCCCCGACACATCGCCGATCACGGCGTGCACGGTGCCGTCGGGGGTCTGCACCACGTCGTAGAAATCGCCGCTCAGCAGACCGTGCGCCCGGCCCGGCTGGTAGCGGGCGACGGCGTCGAAGCTCTGGTCGCGCAGCAGCGGCACGGGCAGCAGCCCGCGCTCCAGACGGGCGTTCTCCCGGGCCATCAGCTGATTGGCGCGCAGCGCGGCAGCGGCCCGTTCGACCTGCTTGCGCTGGAGGGCGTAGCGAATGGCGCGGGACAGTGCCTGAGGATCGAGCCGATCCTTGGCGAGGTAGTCCTGCGCACCGGTGGCCACGGCGGTGAGGCCCGCCTCGGCCTCCGCGAGTCCGGTCAGTACGACGATCGCGGCGTCCGGAGTCGTCTCCACGATCTGGGTGACCGCCACAAGCCCGTGCACATCGGGAAGGTGCAGATCGAGCAGCACACAGACCGGAGTGCTGACGGTCCGCAGGAATGTCAGTCCCTCGGCCAGCGTCTTGCGCCAGATGAGTCCGGACTCCAACTCGCTGTCGGCGAGCATCTCCTCGACGAGCAGGGCGTCACCGGCGTCGTCCTCGACCAGCAGGATCGCGGCGTCGACATTCCATACGGAACGTCCTGAGCCGTGCTGTACCGGGAGGGTGACGGAGGCCGCAGGATGTGCCGAGGCGCTTGCGCGCGGCTCAGACACTCTCCACCCCCTCGCACAGTCGGCGCAGGTCGTTTCCGGTCGTCCCGCAGCATATGCGAACGCGTGCTGTCGCCGTGCCGTCGGACATCGGCGGACCCGGCGGTCCGGTCCATCGGCCGCCGGGGCGCCACGGTCGGGCGGGCACGACGAGTCTGCCCGGTCAGCACGGTGAGTTCCGCCACCGTCTCCACGGACGCTCCGGCGCGGACGGCCGCAGTCGCGTGCGGCTCCCAGGTGCGCGCGGGCACCGTCGGCGGCGGCCGCGCGCCACGCAGGCGACGCACGGCCGGTCCGAGCGGAGCGAGATCCATGGCCGAAGGCCCTTCTCACGCTCCGTACCGCGGTCAGGCCTCCACGGACATTCCCACGCGCAACTGTTGGACGATCCGCGCCAGCAAACGCGAGACATGCATCTGCGAGACGCCGAGCTCCGCCCCGATCTGGGACTGCGTCATCTCCTGTCCGAAACGCATCTGCACGATCCGCCGCTCGCGGTCGTCCAGCTTCTGCAGCAGCGGCGCCAGCGTGTGGAGATTCTCGACCGTCTCCATGCCGGGGTCGGCCTCACCGAGGAGCTCGGCGTACGACCGCTGCTCCTTGCTCGTCTCCGTGTCGGCCGAGGGACTGTCCAGGGAACCCGCCGAGTAGCCGTTCGCGGCGACGAGGCCTTCGATGACCTCTTCCTCGGGAAGGTCGAGACGGGCGGCCAGCTCCTTGACGGTGGGGTCGCGGTCCAGCTCGGCCGAGAGCTGCTCCTTCGCCTTCGCGAGATCGACACGCAGCTCCTGGAGCCGGCGCGGTACATGCACGGACCAGGTGGTGTCCCGGAAGAAGCGCTTGATCTCGCCGACGATGTACGGCACGGCGAAGGTGGCGAACTCGACGTCACGGGAGAGGTCGAACCGGTCGATCGCCTTGATCAGACCGATCGTGCCGACCTGAATGATGTCCTCGGTGTCGTCACCGGCCCGGTTGCGGAACCGGGCCGCGGCGAAGCGCACCAGCGAGAGATTCATCTCGATGAGGGTGTTGCGCGCGTACTGGTATTCGTGCGTGCCCTCTTCGAGCGCCTGGAGCCTGTCGAGGAAGAGCTTGGAAAGCTGGCGCGCATCCTGCGGAGCGACCTTTCCGGTGTCCTCGATCCAGGGCAGCTCAGCAGCTCCGGCACCGGTGAGCGCACCGGTCTCCTGGTGCAGTGTTCCTGCTCCGCTGGTCCGCTCCGAAGCGGTCACCATGTTGTCGCCCTCCCTGTTCGTCCGATGTATCGAACGGCGCCTGCCCCGCTTCCCCTGAGTGATGCGCGAAGATCCGGAATTCCTTCTGCCGGCCCGGTCACGGCACCCACTGTCGCCCCCGCGCGTGCGCGGTCCTGTCCTGGGTCCTGCCCCCGAACCGCCGACGTCGCCGGGGTCCATGGCGTCCCCTCCAGCGGCCCGCTGCGCCGCCCCGCGCACCCGGATGGAGCAGCGCGGCGGACATGGCAGACTTGAGCGGGGCGTTCGGCCCGAAGTGCGGCGGCTTCGCGCAAGCCCGCAGCCGGGCCTCAGCCCCGTGGACAGCCGGTCCTCGTGAGCCCGCTACGGCGATGCGCCGGGGGCCGCCGAGAGATCCCGGCGGCATGACTGACAGAGGAACGGCAATGACGGTGACAGAGGACAGCGCGGAGTTCGCTCCCGGTATCGAGGAGTTCGGTCCCGGTATCGACCCGGAGCGGCTGGCCGTCTGCCTGAGCGTGCTCGACGAACTCGACAGCATCGAGGTCGACCACCCCGACGCCATCGCCGTGCGCCGCGCCACCGCCGGCATCTACCGGACCGTGAAGCAGCGCCGCCGCCAGGAGCGCCGGGCCGCCAAGACCGCGCACGACAAGGCCGTCACCGAGGCCACCGCCACCGGATCCGCCGACCGCATCGACGACGAGACCCAGGGTGTCCTGCCGTCCTCCTCGGCCGGCGCCGAGATCGCCGGGATACTTCAGCGGCCCCGTTCGTGCTACATCTGCAAGACCCGGTACGTCGAAGTGGATGCCTTCTACCACCAGCTCTGCCAGCAGTGCGCCAAGGAGAACCGGGACCGCCGCGACGCGCGGACCGACCTGACGGGACGCCGGGCGCTGCTCACCGGCGGCCGGGCCAAGATCGGCATGTACATCGCGCTGCGCTTGCTGCGTGACGGCGCGCACACGACCATCACCACCCGCTTCCCCAACGACGCGATCCGCCGGTTCAAGGCGATGCCGGACAGTGACGAGTGGATCCACCGGCTGAAGATCGTCGGCATCGACCTGCGCGACCCCGCCCAGGTCGTCGCCCTCGCCGACTCGGTCGCCGCCGAGGGGCCGCTGGACATCCTGATCAACAACGCCGCACAGACGGTGCGCCGCTCCCCGCAGGCGTACAGCGAACTGCTCGCCGCAGAGTCCGCATCGCTGCCCGCGGGTGAACTCCCCGCGGCCGAGGTCATCGGCACCTTCGGCAGCGGCTCGGTCGACCGCGTCGCCGCCCTGCCCGCCGCCCGCAAGGAGGGGCTGAGCGCCCAGGACGTCACTGAACTGGCCCTGGTCACCGGTTCCGCCTCGCTGGAACGGATCGCTGCGGGCACCGCGATCGACGCGGGTGGTCTCGTACCGGACCTGCATCACACGAACAGCTGGGTCCAGACGGTCGAGGAGGTCGAGCCGATCGAGCTGCTCGAGGTCCAGCTCTGCAACTCCACCGCGCCGTTCATCCTGATCAGCCGGCTCCGTCCCGCGATGGCCGCGACGGCGGCCAAGCGCGCCTATGTGGTCAACGTCTCCGCGATGGAGGGCGTGTTCAGCCGCGGCTACAAGGGCGCGGGCCATCCGCACACCAACATGGCCAAGGCGGCGCTGAACATGCTCACCCGCACCAGCGCCCAGGAGATGTTCGAGAAGGACGGCATCCTGATGACCGCCGTCGACACGGGCTGGATCACCGACGAGCGCCCGCACCCCGACAAGATCCGGCTGGCCGAGGAGGGCTTCCACGCCCCGCTCGATCTGGTCGACGGTGCTGCCCGGGTCTACGACCCGATCGTGCGCGGCGAAGCGGGCGAGTACCTGTTCGGCTGCTTCCTGAAGGACTACGCGCCGGCGGGCTGGTAGAGCGATCCGTTGTCCGAAAGTGACTGAGCGCACACGTTCCATCGAGCGGGAACGCGCTCATTTGGTTAGGCTGAGGTGAACGGACGCCACCCGGGGATCCACAAATCTCCCCGGGCCGTCCTGGGACAGGCTTGTAACCAGGCCGCCGTTCCGCCCAACGCCCGGCGCCACCGCGACCGAACTGTTCCTGCCCCGCCCCACATGGGCGGTCGATGTCCGGTAATGAGGCCGGAGTGTCGGCGACGCCCGGGGTTACGCGACACAAAGGAGTGCGCGGTGACACCAGAACTGACGAAGCAAGAGAAGCGACCGGCAGAGCGACAGGGAGAGCGGGCCCGTCGGCCCGAGAAACTCCAGAACCTCGAGGTCTGGGCCAGGTCCGCGCCGATCCGGCTGGCCGGCTACGAGGACGATCTCGCCGAGCCGCACATCCTGCCCGGCATCGACTGATCGACGGGCCCGGCTGCGCGCCCGCCCGGCGTTCGTGACGCCCGTCAGCCAGGGAGCCCCGGACTTCCGACACCACGGAAGTCCGGGGCTCCGGCGTGTCCAGGCCCGGTCACCGCACCGGGCGGAGTCCACGCGGGGCCGGGGCCCGGGTACTCAAGGGGGCATGGTCGGGCTGATGCGGGCGGGGGCCAGGCTCACCGGTCTGATGAATTCCCGCACATAGGTGCGGTGCCACCAGTTCCCGGTGGCACGCAGCTCGCGCCAGGTCGTGTACCGGTAGCGGTAGACCCTGGCGCGGATGTGCGTGGGCGGGGTGCCGGGGAACGGGTTGTGGCGCAGCAGCCGCAGGGTGTCCCGGTCGTTCTCCAGCAGCCGTTCCAGGAACGGTCCGAACCAGGGGTGGGCGTACGCGGGAGAGAGCGCCGCGAACCACATCAGCCAGTCCAGGCGCAGGTGATAGGGAGCGAACTGGCGCGGCAGCCTCCGGGGATCGCCCGGCTTGCCGCGGAAGCCGTACTCCTGCCAGACGGTGTCGGGGTGGAGGACCGTCTCGTCGGTGCCCTCGACCGCGATCTCCAGCCGGACCCGGCTGATGCTGCCGAACGCGCCGTACGTGTTGACGAGATGCAACGGGTCGAACGAGCGGTTCATCACCTGGCGGCGGGAGATCAGATTGCGCGCCGGACGGTAGCTGAGGGCGACCACCAGCGCGGTGACGGCGATGACCACCACCTCGTACCAGAGTGGCGGCGCCGACTGCGCGGGCTGCGGGGCGAACAGCGACCAGTCGACGGCGGACAGGGCGAGAGCGATGGTCACCCAGTTCAGCCAGGCGAAGTTCCCGGAGAGGACCAGCCACAACTGGGTGACGATCATCAGCCCCGCGGCCGCACTCGCCACCGGCTGCGGAGTGAAGAGCAGTACCGGGACGAGGAGCTGGGTGACGTGGTTGGCCGCCACCTCCACCCGGTGGACGGGCCGGGGCAGCCGGTGGAAGAACCAGCTCAGCGGTCCCGGCATCGGCTGGGTCTCATGGTGGAAATACAGACAGGTCAGCTTGCGCCAGCACTCGTCCCCCCGGATCTTGATCAGCCCTGCGCCGAACTCGACCCGGAACAGCACCCAGCGCAGCAGCCACAGCACGAGTACCGGCGGAGCCGTGTCCGCGTTGCCGAGAAAGACGGCGAGGAAGCCGGTCTCCAGGAGCAGCGACTCCCACCCGAAGGCGTACCAGAGCTGGCCGACCTGGACGATCGACAGATACAACGCCCAGGGCAGCAGCCACATCAGCATCGCCGCCCAGAGCGGAACGTACGAATCCACCCCGGCGATCAGCGCGACCGCGAGCGCGCAGCCGGTCCAGGCGACCGTCGCGAAGAACCGGTCGGAGTAGTGGAGCCGGAAGAGACCGGGAGCGAGCCGCCAGTCCGTTCGCCGCAGGAACTCGGGCACGGGCAGCATGCCACGTTCGCCGATCAGCGCCCTGAACTGGAGGGCGGCGGCGAGAAACCCGACCAGATAGATGCAGGCAAGAGCCCGCTGGAAGATCAGCCGGCTCAGCCAGTAGCCATCTGCGGTGAACCATTCCATCACCTCCAGTATCGACGCTGCCGAGCGACCGGGCGCTTCAGCCCTCCGACACGATCCGTCCCAGCGTGGTGCCGAGCCGGCGTGCGTACCACCGCTGGAGCACCGGCACGAGGGGGCCCGCAACCCTGCTGTACCACCGGGCCGGACGGGAGAACGCCAGCACGGTGAACCACACCGTGCCGTCGTCCGCCAGCTCCACCACGAAGCACTCCTCGCCGCGCTCGGGGTGCCTGTGCCGGGTCCCGTACGCGAAGCCGATGCGTTCCTTCTCGTACGCGGTCCAGACGACTTCGCACGGGGCGGCGAACCGGAACGGACCGAGCCCGATCGACACCTGCACGGAGGTTCCGGGCTCCGCGCGGGCCGTCGACGCCCGCACCCGGGCGCCGGAGTTGCGGTGCATGTGCCAGCCGGTGACGGCTGCGCCCGCCACCTCGAGGTCGGCCCGGCCGCGGCCCACCGCGACCCGGTGGTGGAGATGGTGGTAGCCGTCGGGGAGCGGGCCGAGCCGGGTGGCCCCGACCTCCGGGTACGTGAGGGTGCTCATGACGTCCTGCCTCCGTGGTCGGTGGGGAGTGGGTCGGTGAGAAACGGGACGGTGCGGTTGGCGGCGGTACGGGTGGAGCCGGCGCCGTTCCGGAGCCTTTGCCAGGCGAGCACCGAGCAGAGCGCGAAGCCCAGCGCGTTGCCGAGGCCGTGCGTGGCGGCCATCCAGGTCAGTGTGGGGTGGGGCAGTCCGGTCGCCTCACCGAGCGCCCAGCTCAGCGCGAGCACCATGGTCACCACGAGGACGGCGGCCGAGGTGCCGAACAGCAGCCGGGTGACCCGGTCCCGCCCGCGGCCACGGATCGTGCGCCAGGTCAGCAGAGCGACGGTCCACATCCCGGCTGTCAGGACGACTGCCCCCGCCAGCTCCGCCCAGTCCCCGATGAAGTACCCGACGAGGACCAGCACGGTGCCGAGCGGCACGCTCAGCGCGGCGAACCGGCCTCCAGGACTGTCCGTGACCCGGCAGACGAGCCCGGAGACCAGGGCGGCGGCGAATCCGGCGAAGTGGAAGTGCGGCACGGTCAGGGCGAGGATGCCGAGCCCGAAGCCGAAGAGAGTGTGCCCGGAGCGCTCGGCGACCAGGGCGAGAGCGGCGACCGACGGCGTGACCAGGGCGGTGAGCAGCGCGATTTCCGCCGGTGCGGCGCGGTGGGTGGTGGTGGACCTGACCGTACGCAGCAGGCGGGCCGGCGCGTGCAGGGCGAGGAGCGCGGCCCCGAGTGCGTAGCAGGCGGCGAGGGCCGTCGATGGGCTGCCGCGCGGCAGCCAGAGGGAGACGGCGCCGGGTGCGGCGAAGAGCGGCCACAGGCGGCGGATCCGGTCGAGCTCGGGCGCGCCGGTCAGGCGCAGACCGGCGGGTACGACGACCAGCATGCCCAGCATCACGATCGTGTCGACCAGTACGGACATGCCGCATCCCCCGCCTTGAACGCGTTCAAGTAGCCTTCCGTGCCGACCCTAGAGGTTTTCTTGAACGCGTTCAAGACGGCTGTGGTGGGGGAGCGGGTGACCGGGCTCGCCGCAGGAGGCAGGATGTCCCGCATGGAGATCATTCCCGGACGCGGCGTCGACCTCGTCAAGATCGGTGATCCGCGTGCCCAGGTCGAGGAGCGCGTGGGGCAGCCGTACCACGGGCCCGGCGGTGACCGCGCCGTCTACGCCACCGCGCCCACGCTGGTGATCACCTATGCGGCGGACGACACGGTCGAACTCGTGGAGATCGCCCACCACGGCGGCATCGACGATGCCGAAGCCCGCTACGACGGCGTCCGGCTGACCCACCGACTTCTCGATGACGTCGTTGCCGAGCTCCACGCCAAGGGATACACGAGCACCCCCTCCAGCATCGGCCACGACTTCCACGTCGGCTTCGCCGTCTGGTCCATGCACTCACTGAGCGCGGGAGACCTCGATCCGGCCGCATCGGAGGACGACGAGCGGGCCGTCGCGGAGGGCGTGTCCGTGGCGCCGTACGCCTACTTCGACGAGGGATAGCGAGGGGGCGGGCGAGGATCCTGGGTCAGCGCGGGAGGGTCACCCGGAATGCCGTGTGTCCCGGCCGGCTCACGACATCGGCCGTGCCGCCGTGGGCGGTGACCACCGCGCGGACGATGGCCAGGCCGAGTCCGGTGCTGCCGGTGGCCCTTGAGCGGCTGGGGTCGGTGCGGACGAAGCGCCCGAAGATCTCCGGCAGCAGCGCGTCGGGGATGCCCGGCCCGTTGTCCGTGACGGTCAGCCGGACCTCGGCGGCCTCCGCCCGGAGCCGCACCGTCACCTCCGTACCGTCCGGGGTGTGTACCCGGGCGTTGGCGAGGAGATTGCCGATCACCTGCTGGAGACGGTGCGCGTCGCCGGTCACGGTCACGGGCTCCTCGGGGAGGTCGAGGAGCCAGCGGTGGCCGGGGCTCGCGGCCCGTGCGTCGTCGGTCGCGTCGAGGACGAGGAGGGTCAGATCGACCGGTTCGTGGTCGAGGGGGCGCCCCGCGTCGAGGCGGGCGAGCAGCAGCAGATCGTCGACCAGGTGGCTCATCCGCCCGGACTCCGACTGAATGCGTTCCAGGGCGTGCCGGACCCCGGCGGGCACGGGGCCGTGGTGGCGCAGGGCGAGTTCGGCGTGGCCACGGATGTTGGCGACGGGTGTGCGCAGCTCGTGGCTGGCGTCGGCGGCGAAGTGCCGCAGCCGTTCCTCGCTCGCCTGCCGCCGGGCGAGCGCGTCCCCGATATGTCCGAGCATGCGGTTCAACGCGGTGCCGACCTGCCCGACCTCGGTGCGCGGATCGGTGACGGGCAGCGGGTCGGGCATGGCGACCTCGCCGCTGGCCAGCGGCAGCCGGGCCACGCCGACCGCCTGCTTCGTGACGCGTCGCAGGGGGCGCAGGGAGACCCGCACCCACAGGGCTCCGGCGACCCCGGTGGCGAGCAGGGCCGCGCCGAACACGACCCCCTCGACGGCTTCGAGCCGGTGCAGGGTCTCTTCCACGGGGTGCAGCGGCAGTCCGGTGATCAGCACATCCCGGTCGTCGCCGCTGACGGCCGCGATCCGGTAGCCACCGAGCGCGGAGAGCCGTACGCTCCGGCCCTCCCCGTCGTCGGGCACGGCCGCGAGCGTGCGTCGGTCGTCGGCGGTCAACGGCACCTTGCGGACGTTCTGCTCATCGACCACGGCGGCCTGGGTCACCCGGCCGTTCAGCAGCCTGGCGCCGAAGGTGGAGTCGGCCTGGCCCCGCGAGTCGGGGCGGTTGTCGGCGTCCCGCGCGGCTTCGTGCTCCAGGCTGGCGGGGAACCTGCCGCCGGATGCCGTCAGTTGCTGGTCCAGGCGGCGCACCAGGAAGCCCTGGAGGGCGAAGGCGGTGGTGAGTCCCACCGCGAGACATGCGGCGGCGAGCAGCAGGACGAGCCCGGTGGTGAGCTGCCCGCGCAGCGTGTGCGGCGGCGGCCGCCTCATGACGGATCCGGTTTCAGGACGTACCCCAGTCCGCGCACCGTATGGATCATGGGAGTGCGGCCCGCGTCGATCTTCTTGCGGAGATAGCTGATGTACAGCTCGACGACATGGGCACGGCCGCCGAAATCGTAAGCCCAGACCCGGTCGAGGATCTGTTCCTTGGACAGCACCCGGCGCGGATTGCGCATCAGGAAGCGCAGCAGCTCGAACTCGGTACGGGACAGCTCGACGACGGCGCCGTCGCGTCGAACCTCCCTGGCCTCCTCGTCCATGGTGAGCTCGCCGACCGTCAGCCGGTGCCGGCCCGGTGCACTGGCCATCCCCGCCCGCCGCAGCAGCCCGCGCAGCCGGGCGAGGACCTCCTCCAGGCTGAACGGCTTGGTCACGTAGTCGTCGCCGCCCGCCGTGATCCCGGCGATACGGTCCTCCACCGCATCGCGGGCGGTCAGGAACAGCACGCACACCTCACGGGCCTCGCGGCGCAGCTCCCGCAGCACGCGCAGCCCGTCCATGTCGGGCAGCATCCAGTCCAGCACGACGGCGTCCGGCCGGAACTCGCGCGCCGTGGCCAGGGCGGAGGCGCCGTCCGCGGCCGTACGGACCTGCCAGCCCTCGCCGCTCAGTGCTCCGGCCAGCACCTCGGTCAGATCGGGTTCGTCGTCGATGACCAGCACCCGCACCGGGCCTCCGTCGGGGCGGTGCAGGGGCGGCTGTGCGCGGTGGTTGTCCATGATCTGTCCAGCATCCCCCGGCGCGGACGGCGGCGGGCCGCCGGGAGCCTCTGAGTTCCCTCTGAGTTGCCTCTGCATTCCCTCTGGAATCCCGGCGGACCGGGGCGGCCGCCGCCCATTCAGAAGGTACGCAGAGGATGCGCTGCGAGGCTTGCCGCTGTCGACCGCCGAAGCGGTCCGTTACGAGGGGAGCCCCATGACCACCACAGCCCCCGCCTCGCCGTACGCGAGCCAGGGCACACGTCACCGCCGCCCGCAGCGCAGCGTCGCTCCGCATCTTGTGTCCGCCGTCATCTGCGCAGGGGCCGCAGCAGTCCTCGCCCTGTGGTGGAGCGACACGTCCGCCGTCGTCGGCGCGGCGGGCCGGCTGACCAATGCCGGGCGCATCACCGGGTTGCTGGCCGGATATGCGTGCGCGGTCCTGGTGGTTCTGATGGCCCGCGTCCCCCTGCTGGACCACAGCATCGGCACTGACCGGCTGGCACGCCTGCACGCCGCCGGCGGCCGGTGGACCGTCTCCCTGGTCCTGGCCCACACCCTTCTCGTCATCTGGGGCTACTCCGTCAGCGCCCACACGGACGTGGTGAGTCAGACCTCCGTCCTGGTCCTGCACTACCCGGACCTCCTCAAGGGCACCGCGGGCTTTCTGCTCCTGCTCCTCACCGGGGCCGTCTCCGCCCGCGCCGCCCGCCGCAGGATGAGCTACGAGACCTGGCACTACCTCCACTTCGCCACCTATCTGGCGATCTTCCTCGCGTTCGGACACCAGCTCTCCGACGGCGCCGACTTCGTCGGCAACCGACCCGCGCAGCTGGCGTGGTACGCCCTCTACCTGGGCGCCGCCGCTCTGGTCGTCTGGTACCGGTTCGTGGTCCCGGTACGCCGCGGACTGCGGCACCGGCTGACGGTGACCGCCGTCCACACCGAAGCCCCCGGCGTCGTCTCCGTACACCTCACCGGCGAGCGCCTGGACGAGCTGGGGGCCGAGCCGGGGCAGTTCTTCCGCTGGCGCTTCCTCGCCCGAGGCCTGTGGTGGACCGCCAACCCGTACTCGCTCTCCGCGCCCGCCCACCCCCGCCATCTGCGGATCACCGTCAAGGCCGGCGGCGCCCACAGCGCCGCGCTGGCGCGTCTCGCACCCGGCACCCGGGTCTGGGCCGAGGGGCCGTACGGGAGCTTCACCGCGCGCCGTCGTACCGCCCGCCAGGTGCTGCTGCTGGCCGGCGGAGTCGGCATCACTCCGCTGCGAACCCTGTTCGAGACGCTGCCCGGACCGGTGACCCTCGTCTACCGCGCGCGACGGACCGAGGACCTGGCGCTGCGCGCCGAACTCGACGCCATCGCCGCTCATCGCCGCACCACGGTCCACTACGTCGTCGACGGGGACGCCCCCCTGACCGCAACGGCTCTCAGCCGTCTGGTCCCCGGCCTGGCCGGGCACGACGTCTACCTCTGCGGTCCGCCCGGCATGACCGAGGCGGCGATCCGCGCCCTGCGTGACGCCGGAGTGCCCCGCCGTCGCATCCACCACGAGTCGTTCGCGTTCTGATGAGCGCCCCGAGGAGAACCAGCATGCGCCGAGCCGTCCTCACCACCACCGGCACCAGTGCCCTGGTCGTGGTCCTGCTGTCCCTGAAACCGCACCAGGCTCCCGGTCTCCTCGATGCGAGCAGGCGCCCGGCGACCACGGTCTCCCCGCGCACGTCGACCGGTGCTCCGCCCGGCGCCACCACCGCGACGGGCACGTTCAACGGCGATCCGGTCGACACGCGGTACGGACCGGTGCAGGTCGCCGCCACCCTCGTCAAGGGGAAGCTCACCGCCGTGCGGGTGCTCCGGGCGCCCGATGAGAACGGCCGCGACCAGGAGATCGCCGCGTTCGCGCTGCCCCGGCTCACCCAGGAGGCGCTCGGCGCCCAGAGCGCGGACATCGACTCCGTCTCCGGAGCCAGCTACACCAGTCAGGGCTACATGGAGTCCCTGCAGAGCGCATTGGACCGGGCCGGTGGCTGATCGCGCGTACGGGCTGCGCCATGTCGAGCACGTGATGGGCACGGTGTTCTCCTTCGACATCAGGGACCGGCCCACCCCTGCGATCCGTCGCGCCCTGGACGATGCGGTGCGCGGGCTGCACCACGTCGACGCGGTGTTCTCCACCTACCGTCCGGACAGTGCCATCAGCCGGCTCGGCCGCGGTGAGTCCGGGCTCACCACGTGCCCGGCCGAGGTCCGTGAGGTCCTGGACCTGTGCGGCGATGTCAGCCGGGTCAGCCGGGGCTGGTTCAGTGCCACACCCGGCGGTGTCCTCGATCCCTCCGGGCTGGTCAAGGGGTGGGCGGTCGAGGCCGCCTCGCAGCTGCTGTACGAGAGCGGCGCGCACAACACCTGCGTGAACGGCGGCGGCGACCTTCAGCTGCGTGGCGAGGCCGCCCCGGGCGCCCCTTGGCGGATCGGTGTCGCCCACCCCCTGCGCCGCGGGGCGCTGGCCACTGTGGTGACCGGGCGTGATCTGGCCGTCGCCACCTCCGGAACGGCCGAACGCGGCGCGCACATCCTCGACCCGCACACCGGTGCACCGGCCCTGGGCCTCGCGTCGATCACCGTGGTCGGGCGGGCGCTGACCCTGACGGACGCCTTTGCCACGGCTGCGTTCGCCATGGGAGGTGGAGCACGCGGCTGGCTGGAGTCGCTGGACGGGTACGAGGCGCTCGCCGTCACACCCGACGGCCGGGAGTGGCGCACCAGCGGATTCCGCTGGTAGCCGCGACGACCACTCGTGGGTCCAGTACCTGTTCACGGAAGGGCTTCGCCCCGCCGTCCGTCGGACGGGATCGTTCGAGGAATCGGGCAATCGATGGCAAAGTGTCGCATATGGACGATCGGGTGGCGGGTCCCCTGTCACTCCCGGATGACTGGCCCGCCCACCCGGATCTCAGCCTCGCCCTGAACCGTATGGGCAGCTTCGACTGGGACCTCGACAGCGGACTCATGCACATGGACCGACCCGCGCTCGACGTGTTCGACCTGCGGGCCGATGAATACGACAACCGGCCGGAGAGCCTCTCCCCCCGTGTGCCGCCGGACGAGAGGGTGCGCATCGATGCACTGGTCTCGCAGGCACTCAAGAGCGGAGAGAGCAACTACGGTGCGTACTTCCGGATCCTGCGGCGCGACGGCACGATGCGCTGGACCCACACCCAGGGCTTCATCCGCCGTGACGGGACCGGCCGCCCGCGGCGGATCATCGGCATAGTCAGGGACGCCACCCAGGAGCTGGCCGATTCCACTGTCCGCCACGAGCAGGACGAGGAGCGGCGCCGGCGCACGAGGCTGGTGGAGGGCGCCACTGCCGCCCTGGCCCACGCCCGCACTGTCGGGGACGTCATCGAGGTACTCAAGCACTCCCAGGGGCTGGTCCTGCTCGGAGCCACCAGCCTCGTCATGGGGTTGATCGAGGCAGGGCGCATCCATCTGGTGGCCGACGGGCCCGAGGGGTCCTTCGTGCCGGGCACCCGGTACACCCGTACGGACGAGCCGTACCCGATGAGTGAAGTGGTCCGCACCCTCGCGCCCCGCTTCATCGAGTCGGCCGAGGACTTCGCCACCTCGTACCCGATCCTGTGGCCGCACATCAGTGACCTCGGCATCACCTCCGCCGCCTATCTGCCCCTGATCGCCCAGGCCCGCCCCATCGGCGCCCTCGGACTCCTCTACGGCGACAAGGACGGCTTCACCGGCGACGAACGCAATCTGCTGGTCGCCCTCGGCAGCTCCATCGCCCAGAGCCTGCAGCGGGCCATGCTCTACGAGCAGGAGCACGACCTCGCCGAGGGGCTCCAGCAGGCCATGCTGCCGCGGCGGGTCCCGGATGTCCCCGGTGCGCAGATCGCCGTCAGGTACCGCTCGGCGAGACTCGGGCGGGACATCGGGGGCGACTGGTACGACGTCATTCCGCTGCCCGGTGGCCGGGTGGGAGCCGTCATCGGCGACGTCCAGGGCCACGACACGGACGCGGCGGCGGTCATGGGACAGCTGCGCATCGTCCTGCGCGCCTACGCGGCCGAGGGGCACAGCCCGGCCACCGTCATGGCCCGCGCCTCCGCCTTCCTCCACGAGCTCGACACCGACCGCTTCGCGACCTGCACCTACGCCGAGGTCGACCTGACCACCGGGGTGGTGCAGCTCGTTCGGGCGGGGCATGTCGAGCCGCTGTTGCGCGAATTCGACGGCAGCTGCCGCAGGCTGCCCGCCGAGGGAGGGCTGCCGCTGGGGCTCTCGGCCCAGTTCGGCCGGCTCGAATACCCGGTCAGCACCGTCGAGCTGGACCCCGACCAGACGATGGTGCTGTACACCGACGGCCTGGTGGAGCTGCCGGGCGCCGATCTCGACGAGGGCGTGCAGCTGCTGACCTCCGTGATCCGGGGCGGGTCGCAGGACCTCCAGAGACTGGCCGACCAGCTGTGCGAAACGGTCGACGAGCGGGGTGGCGAGGACGACGTGGCGGTCCTGCTGCTGCGCCGCAAAGCCGCCCATGCACCGCAGCCCGGCGGCCGGCTCCAGCAGCATGTCGCGCAGAACGATCCGGAGGCGCTGAGCTCGGCCCGGCACATGATCCGCGCGGCGGTGCGGGCCTGGGGTGCGAAGGTCCGGGCGGACGAAGTGGAGCTGGCCGCCGATGAACTGATCACCAACGCGCTGATGCACACCGACGGCGGGGCGATTGTCACCGTCCGGGTGCTCGCCGGGCCAGGTCGGCGGCTGAGGGTCGATGTCGCGGACCGGTCGAGCGCGCTGCCGCGCCCTCGCGACGCGGGGGTGTCCGGAGTCTCCGGGCGTGGGCTGATGCTGGTGGACCGGCTGGCGGACGCCTGGGGGGTGGAGTCCCGCGGCAGCGGCAAGTGCGTGTGGTGCGAGTTCATCGTCCCGGGGCGCGAGTGACATGCGGCGACGGTTGACGCCGACGGGCGGGATGCGAACTACCCGACAGTAACAGAAAGTAACATGTATGTACTTGACCGTAACCGATCGCGGGCGATTGACTGCGACTGCGGCAGTCGTTGACTCCGGCAATCTTTGTCTTCGATGACATGAGGAACCGTTGGGCACTGAACTACTGGCACCTCTCGATCTGGCTTTCTGGCACCTCGAAACCGATGCGCACCCCATGCACCTCGGCGCGCTCGCCGTCTTCTCGCCGGCGCCCGCCCCGGCGCCGGGCGTCACCGCGGATGCCGTGGTGGAGCTGCTCGGGGCCCGCGCCGCAGCGATCCCACGGCTGCGGATGCGCGTACGGGACGTCCTGCTGCCGGTCGGCGGCGCCGCCTGGTTCGCCGACAAGGACTTCGACGTCTTCCGTCACGTCCAGCGTGTGCTGCTGCCCCGGGACGACGAGTCGCCGGACGGCGGCTTCATGGCAGGGGCCACCCGGCTCGCCGGCGAGCTGATGGAGCGGCCGCTTGAGCGGGGGCTGCCGCCCTGGGAGATGTACGTCATCTCCGGCGCCGACGAGGGGCCCTTCGCCGTGCTCGTCAAGCTTCACCACGCGCTCGCCGACGGCATGCGCGCCGTCGCCATCGGCGCCGGGATCTTCGACGAGATCGCCTCCCTCGGAACCCGCGCCCGCCGCGGTGCGAGCGCCCGTCGGGCGCGCCCCGTCCCGCCCCGCTCGTGGATGCCGGGGCCGCGCCAGGTGGCCGGATTCGCGCTGGGCCGGATCGAGGACCTCTCGCGGGCGTTCGGGGTCGGTGCCTCCGTCGTGCGGGCCAGCCGCCTCGATCTGCGCGGTGCCCCCGCACTCACCGCGATCTCCAGCGGCACCCGGCGGCTGGCCACGGCGGAGTTGGACGGCGAGGTCGTCCACCGGATCCGCCGGGTCGCCGGCGGGACCACCAACGATGTCCTGCTCGGCGTCGTCACCGGAGCGCTCCGCCGCTGGATGGTGGAGCGCGGCGAGCAGTTGCCGGTCGCCGACCCGCGCGCCCTCGTGCCGGTCTCCCGGCGCAGGCCCGGCACCGGCGCAGCCTCCGGGAACCGGCTCTCCGCCTATCTGCTCGGGCTCCCCGTCTCCGAGTCCGACCCCTGGGAGCGGCTGCGCATCGTCCGCACCGCCATGGACCGCAACAAGGCCGCCGGACCGCTGCGGGGTGCGGGCGCCGTCGCGGTGCTCGCCGATCAACTGCCCTCACTGGCCCACCGCTTCGGCGCCCCGCTCGCCGGCGGCGCCGCCAGGATGCTCTTCGACGTGCTGGTCACCAGCGTGCCCCTGCCACGCTCGGCGCTCTCGCTGGGCGGCTGCCCGCTGCGGGCCGTCTACCCGATGGCGCCGCTGGCGCGCGGGCAGTCACTGGCCATCGCCCTGTCCACGTACGGCGGCCGGGTGCAGATCGGCCTGGTGGCCGACGGCAAGGCGGTCCCCGACCTGGAGCGGCTGGCCCGTTGCGCCGAGGACGAGTTGCGTGAGCTACTCGCCCTGCTGCCGGTCGGTCAACCCTCCCAACGGGCCTGATAGATCGGACAGATTTTGGCGGCGGCGCGGTAGTTCGTGGGGCCAAGGGTGTTGACGTGTCGAAGTGATCCGATGAATATTCGTTGTGCAGGAATTAACGATCATCGGTGAGGGCGGCAGCGGCATGCGGCGAAACAGGCTGGGAACCAGTGCGGTCGAGGTGACCGAGCTGTCCTTCGGGGCCGCCGCCATCGGCAATCTCTTCCGTGCGGTCGACCCCGTCCAGGCCGCGGCCGCCGTGGACGCCGCCTGGGACGAGGGCGTCCGCTACTTCGACACGGCACCGCACTACGGGCTCGGCCTCTCCGAACGCAGGCTGGGCGCGGCCCTGCGTCACCGGCCGCGCGACTCCTACGTGGTCTCCACCAAGGTCGGCCGGCTGCTCGACCCCGTTCCGGCCGACCCGATCGCCTCGTACGACGGCCTCTCCGAAGGCTTCGCCGTGCCCGCCACCCACCGCCGCCGCTGGGACTTCAGCGCCGACGGCGTACGCCGCAGCATCGAGGACAGCCTCGAACGGCTCGGTCTCGACCGCATCGACGTCGCCTATCTGCACGACCCGGACGACCACGCCGAAGCTGCCTTCCGTGAGGCCTACCCGGCCCTGGAGAAGCTGCGCTCGGAAGGCGTCGTCGGAGCCATCGGCGCGGGCATGAACCAGACCGCGATGCTCACCCGCTTCCTCCGGGACACCGACGTGGACACCGTCCTCTGCGCGGGGCGTTACACCCTGCTCGACCAGTCCGCGCTCGACGAGCTGCTGCCCGAGGCGACTGCACGCGGCCGCAGCGTCGTCGTCGGCGGGGTCTTCAACTCCGGACTGCTCGCCGACCCGCGCCCCGGCGCGACCTACGACTACGCGGCCGCCCCGCTGACCCTTCTCGACCGGGCCCTGCGCATCAAGGCCGTCGCCGAGGGCCACGGCGTACCGCTGCGCGCCGCCGCCCTGCACTACCCGCTCGCCCACCCCGCCGTCGCCACGGTGCTCGTCGGCACCCGCTCGCCCGACGAGATGCGCGACGCCGCCGACCTGCTCTCCCGCGAGATCCCCGACGCCCTCTGGGACGAACTGCGCTCCGAGGGCCTGCTCACCGAGAACGGACACCGGCCATGAGAATCGCCCTGCACACCAAGGTCCGCGCCGACCGGATCGAGGAGTACGAGGCGGCGCACCGCGAAGTTCCCACGGAGCTCACCGCGGCCATCCGCGCTGCGGGCGCCACCTCCTGGACGATCTGGCGCAGCGGCACCGAGCTGTTCCACGTCATCGAGTGCGAGGACTACGCCCGGCTCCTCGCCGAGCTCGAGCAGCTGCCCGTCAACGTCGCCTGGCAGGCCCGGATGGACGAACTCCTCGACGTGGCCCACGACTACTCGTCGGACGGCGCCGAAGCCGGTCTCCCCGTCGCCTGGGAGCTGTGACATGACCGGCCGGCAACGGATCGTCGACGCCCACCACCACGTGTGGGACCTGTCGGTGCGCGACCAGGAGTGGATCACCGGCGAGGAACTGGCCCCGCTCCGACGCACCTTCACCCTGACCGACCTGGAGCCCGAGGTCCGCGCCGCCGGGGTGTACGCCACGGTCCTCGTCCAGACCGTCACCGTCCCCGAGGAGACCCCCGAGTTCCTCGCCCTCGCCGACGGCAACGACCTCGTCGCGGGGGTCGTCGGCTGGACCGACCTCACCGCGCCCGGCGTTGCCGACACCCTCGCCGCCCTGCGCGAACTCCCCGGTGGCGACCGGCTCGTAGCCATCCGCCACCAGGTCCAGGGCGAACCCGACCCCGAGTGGCTGCTGCGCCCCGAGGTGCAGCGCGGACTGTCCGCCGTGGCCGCCGCCGGACTCGTCTACGACCTGGTCGTCCAGCCCCACCAGCTGCCCGCGACCGTCAGGGCCGCCGCGCTGCTGCCGGAACTCACCTTCGTACTCGACCATGCGGGCAAGCCGCCCATCGCCACCCGGAGCCTGCACCCCTGGGCGGAAGACGTCCGGGCGCTGGCCGACCGGCCCAACACCGTCTGCAAACTCTCCGGCCTGGTGACCGAGGCCGACCTGCACTCCTGGACGGTCGACGACCTCCGCCCGTACGCCGACACCGTCCTCGACGCCTTCGGGCCCGACCGCCTGATGTTCGGCTCCGACTGGCCGGTCTGCCGGCTCGCGGCGAGCTACCCGGAAGTCGTGGACGCCGCACACGCCCTCACCGAGGGACTGGGCGCGGACGAGCGGTCGGCGGTCTTCGCGACCACCGCGGAGCGGACCTACGGCCTCTGAGGGCGGTGGCAGGGCGCAGCGGGCTGCGGCATCCTGGGATCCA
This sequence comes from Streptomyces sp. NPDC057486, assembly GCF_042802415.1. Classification (NCBI taxonomy): domain Bacteria; kingdom Bacillati; phylum Actinomycetota; class Actinomycetes; order Kitasatosporales; family Streptomycetaceae; genus Streptomyces; species Streptomyces sp. NPDC057486. The sequence goes on from NZ_JBHVEE010000009.1 coordinate 109,225, forward strand.
TGCCTGAACTACCGGAGGTCGAGGCGCTGCGGGTCTTTCTCGACGAGAACCTGGCCGGCAAGGAGATCGCCCGCGTCCTGCCGCTCGCCGTCAGTGTGCTCAAGACGTACGACCCACCGCTCACCGCCCTGGAAGGCGGCACGGTCACCGGCATCGCCCGGCGCGGCAAGTACCTGGACATCGGCGTCGGCCCGCTGCATCTGATCACCCATCTGGCCCGGGCGGGCTGGCTGCACTGGAAGGACAGCTTCCCCGCCGCCCCGCCGCGCCCTGGCAAGGGCCCTCTGGCGCTGCGTACCGTACTCACCGGCGGGGACGGCTTCGACCTCACCGAGGCAGGCACCACCAAACGCCTCGCCGTGCACCTCGTGCACGACCCCGGCGAGGTGCCCGGCATCGCCCGCCTCGGACCCGACCCGCTCGACGCCTCCTTCGACCGGGACGCGTTCGCCGCGCTGCTCGCCGGGGAACGGCGCCGGATCAAGGGCGCCCTCCGAGACCAGTCCCTGATCGCGGGCATCGGCAACGCCTACAGCGACGAGATCCTGCACGCCGCGAGGATGTCTCCGTTCACACTCGCCGCGAGCCTCACCGACGACGACATCACCCGGCTGTACACGGCCCTGCGCACCACCCTCCGCGACGCCGTGGCACGCTCCAGCGGAGTGGCGGCCGGGAGGCTCAAGGCGGAGAAGAAGAGCGGGCTGCGTGTCCACGGCCGCACGGGCGAACCGTGCCCCGTCTGCGGGGACGTCATCCGGGAGGTCTCGTTCAGCGACTTCTCGCTCCAGTACTGCCCGACCTGTCAGACCGGCGGCAGACCACTGGCCGACCGTCGCCTCTCCCGACTCCTCAAATAGGGCGGCGGGTGAGTTCCAGCAGCTGCCGCCCGTCCGCGGCACGCACCTCGAAACGGTCGATGGCCGCCGGACGCAACGCGGCCCCGCCGTGCACCACCAGCGTCTCGTCCGGCCCGGTCACCGACCAGGTGGTGACCGTCTCCTCGCTGCCGTCCCGCCCAACCGCCACCAGCGCGCACACCCCCGCCTCCGGCACCCGCGCCACCTCCAGACCGACGTCCGTGCCCCACTCCTTCGCCCCGGCCGTGACCACGGCCGCCATCCCCGTGGCCCGGTCCGTCGCCACCCATCGCTGGGCCTGCACCGTTCCCGCAGGCCCAGCCGATGCGCCGATCACCCCGAGCGGCGCGCCCACCGCCAGGACCACTGCGGCGGCCACCAGCGCCAGACGTCTGCGGCGGCTCCTGAGCCGCTCGGCCACCACCGCGCCCACCGCCCGCCGCACCAGCTCGGGACCCGCCCGAACCACCGGATCCACCCCCGGCGGCGTCCGCCGGGCATACTCGCCGAGCACGGCAGTCACCGCGCGGAACTCCGCCGCCCGTATCTCGCACAACGGGCACTGCGCCAGATGCTCCTCGAAGCGGAAGGCATCGGCAGCGCTCAGCACGCCCAGTGCATAGGCGCCGACATGGCGATGAGGTTCCGGGGTGCGCATGCAGTCTGGTACGGAACGCACCCGTGAATCACTCAAGCCAACACCACCGGACACGCTCTACACTCCGGCCTCATGCTGCGCGTACTCGCCGTCGACGACGAAGCACCCGCCCTGGAGGAGCTGCTCTACCTCCTGCGTGCCGACCCCCGCATCCGCAGCGCCGAAGGCGCCACCGGGGCCACCGAGGCGCTGCGCCGGATCGGCAGCGCCGTCGACGCCGGTCCCGACGACCCGTCCGCCATCGATGTCGTCTTCCTCGACATTCACATGGCGGGCCTCACCGGACTCGATGTCGCCCAGCTGCTGGCCGGGTTCGCGGCGCCCCCGCTCATCGTCTTCGTCACCGCCCACGAAGGGTTCGCCGTCCACGCCTTCGACCTCAAGGCCGTCGATTACGTCCTCAAGCCCGTCCGTCGCGAACGCCTGGCCGAAGCCGTCCGCCGCGTCGCCGAACAGGTCGGCGACCGCTCCGCTTCCCTCCAGGACACCGCTGCCGACCAGATAGCCGTCGAACTGGGCGGAGTGATCCGGTTCATCCCGATCGACGACATCGCGTACGCGGAGGCGCAGGGCGACTACGCCCGGCTGCACACCGCGGGCGGCAGTCACCTCGTCCGGATCCCCCTCACCACCCTGGAGGAACGCTGGCGCTCGCGGGGCTTCGTCCGCATTCATCGACGTCATCTCGTCGCCCTCGGCCGGATCGACGAACTGCGGCTCGACGCGGGCAGCATGAGCGTCCGCATCGGCACCGCGTCGCTTGCCGTGAGCCGCCGGCACACCCGCGCCCTGCGTGATCTGCTCATGCGGCAGACCGGCCGCTGACCAGGGACTACCCAGGTCCGAAAGCTTCCCAGAGGGGTCCCCGGCTGCGTACACTCCGGGCCCATGTCCGCAGAGTCGACGCCCCGGCGTGAAGTGGTGACGGGGGAGCCCCGGCGGGTGCGCCCGCTGCCCCGCTACCGCACCCAGTCGGAGATCGACGAGCAGACCGCGCTCGGCGGCGCCTACGTCCGCTCGCTGATGCGAAGCCAGCTGCGCGCCGGACTCACCGCGTTCGCCGTTCTCGCCGCCGTCGCCGGTACGCTGCCGCTGGTCTTCGCCGCCCTGCACAGCGCCGCCGTCGTCTGGGCGGTCCTCGGCTTCGCCACCTATCCGCCGCTGACCCTGATCGCCTGGTGGTACGTGCGGCGGGCCGAGCGCAACGAGCGCGACTTCGCCCGGCTCGTGGAAGGCCGACCCGCACAGTGAGCCGCACGTACGCGGTGGTGGCCGTCGCCGTCGTCGTTCTCGCCACCGTCCTCGTCGGCGGTTTCGGGCTGCGCATCTCCCGTACCACCTCGGACTTCTACGTCGCCTCCCGGACCGTGCGCCCCCGGCTCAACGCCGCCGCGATCAGCGGCGAGTACCTCTCCGCCGCATCCTTCCTCGGCATCGCCGGCCTGGTGCTCGTGCACGGCCCCGACATGCTGTGGTACCCGGTCGGCTACACCGCCGGCTATCTGGTGCTGCTGGTCTTCGTGGCCGCACCGCTGCGCCGCTCGGGGGCGTACACCCTGCCCGACTTCGCGGAGGGACGGCTCGAATCGCGGCAGGTGCGCAGGCTGGTGAGCGTGCTCGTCGTCGGGGCCGGCTGGCTCTACCTCGTACCGCAGCTCCAGGGGGCCGGGCTCACCCTGAAGATCCTGACCGGGGCGCCCGGCTGGCTCGGCGATGTGCTCGTCGCATCCGTCGTCGTGGTCGCCGTCGCGGCGGGCGGCATGCGGTCCATCACCTTCGTCCAGGTCTTCCAGTACTGGCTGAAACTGACGGCGCTTCTGGTTCCGGCGATCTTCCTGGTGCTGGCCTGGCAGGGTGACGGGCGGCCGCGGGTCACCTTCGACGAGCAGCTGTCCGTCTTCCGGGCCGACCATCCGCTGTACGCGACCTACGGTCTCATCATCGCGACGTTCCTCGGAACGATGGGGCTGCCGCACGTCGTCGTCCGCTTCTACACCAGCCCGAACGGCCGCGACGCCCGGCGCACCACCGTCGCCGTCCTCGCCCTGATCGGCGTGTTCTACCTGCTGCCGCCCGTGTACGGGGCACTGGGCAGGCTGTACGCCCCCGAGCTGATCCATGGCGGGGACGCGGATGCCGCCGTGCTGCTGCTGCCCGCACGCGTCGTCGGGGGGCTCGGCGGGGACCTGCTCGGCGCACTCATCGCGGGCGGCGCCTTCGCCGCGTTCCTGTCGACCGCATCCGGACTCACGATGGCTGTCGCCGGCGTCATCACGCAGGACGTCCTGCCCTCGCGCGGCGTAAGGCACTTCCGGCTGGCCACCGTTCTCGCCATGTGTGTGCCACTGGCCGGGTCGCTCATGGTCAGCCGGGTGCCGGTGGCGGACTCCGTGGGGATGGCGTTCGCCGTATCGGCGTCGTCCTTCTGCCCGCTGCTGGTCCTCGGCATCTGGTGGCGGCGGCTCACCCCGCCGGGCGCGATCGCCGGACTGGTGCTCGGCGGCGGCTCCGCGTTCCTGTCCGTCGCGATCACCGTCAGCGGTGCGGTGCGCCCGCCCGGCTGGCCGCACACCCTGCTCGCCTGGCCCGCCGTCTGGTCGGTGCCGGTCGGCTTCCTCGCGATGGTCCTGGTGTCGCTCGCCACCCCCGGTCGCATACCGGTCGGCACGAATGCCGCGATGACCCGCTTCCATCTGCCGGAGGCCCTGATACCCGGGAGGCACCGATGACAGGGCCCACGTACGCCGTCCTCGTCCTGTTCGTGCTCCTCCTGCTCGGCGCCGGGTTCCTGCTCGGCCGCCGCACGGCCCGCACCGTCCGCCCCAGCGATGTCGGCACCCCCGTCGAGCATGCCACCTTCGAGACGCTGCACACCGCCTCGCTCGCCGCGCCGCCGCTGCGCGCGGGACTCACCGAGGAGAGCGCGCGCAAGTCGGCGCGCAGACTGCGTTCCCTGCTCGGCACCGACGCGCTCTGTCTCACCGACCGGGACCGGGTCCTCGTCTGGGACGGCGAGGGCGACCACCACGGCAGAGACGTCATGGACCAGGTGCAGGGGCTTCTCGCCAGTGGCCGTGACACCGCCTTCCACAGCGACTGCGACGACCTCGACTGCCCGCTGCGCTGGGCCGTCGCCGTGCCGTTGACCGTCGACCACCGAGTCCTCGGCACCCTGATCGCCTACGCCCCGCGCGAGTCGGCGGTCCTGGCCAGGGCAGCCGGAGAGGTGGCCCGCTGGGTCTGCGTACAACTCGAGCTCGCCGAACTCGACCGGTCCCGCACGCAGCTCATCGAGGCCGAGATCAGGGCCCTGCGTGCCCAGATATCCCCGCACTTCATCTTCAACTCCCTCGCCGCCATCGCCTCGTTCGTCCGCACCGACCCCGAGCAGGCCCGCGAACTGCTGCTGGAGTTCGCCGACTTCACCCGCTACTCGTTCCGCAGCAACGGCGACTTCACCACCCTCGCCGACGAGCTGCACTCCATCGATCAGTATCTGGCCCTCGTCCGGGCCCGCTTCGGTGAGCGGCTCGCGGTCACCCTCCAGGTCGCCCCCGAAGTCCTGCCCGTCGCCCTGCCGTTCCTGTGCCTCCAGCCTCTGGTCGAGAACGCCGTCAAGCACGGACTCGAAGGTGCTGTCACCCGCAGCCGCATCACCATCAGCGCGCTGGACGCGGGCTCGGAGGCAGAAGTCGTCATCGAGGACGACGGCACCGGAATGGACCCGGAGCGGCTGCGGCACATCCTGCGCGGCGAAGGAGGACACTCCACCGGCATCGGACTGCTCAACGTCGACGAGCGGCTCCGCCAGGTGTACGGCGACGACTACGGGCTCGTGATCGAGACGGGCATCGGCGCCGGGATGAAGATCACGGTGCGGCTGCCGAAGTACCGTGCAGGGGTGCACGGTTCGTGACGGGCGAAGGCAGCCGCGCTCAGTACAGATGGATCGCCAGATGCCCCAGTGGCAACCCCAGCTGCCAGGCGGGCGTCCACACCTGGGCCGACACCTGCGCCCACTCCTCGTCGTCCTCGGTGCCGAGCGGCTCCCACGGCGGGGGCCCGATCGCGTCGAGATCGGTGGCGAGCAGCTCCGTCTCGTCCAGCCACCGCCAGGCACGCCGGGCCAGCGCCAGATCGGGATCCGGAACATCCCGGCCGCCGTCCGGCGAGGGGACCGCGGACGCCGCCGCGTCGAGCCGGTCGCAGACCCAGCGGCGCCAGGCACTCCCGTACGCCGTGAGCAGCCGCAGCTCGTCCATCCTGGTCGCGGGCAGCGCATCGGCCACGGCCCCGTCGGAGAGGAAGATGGTCAGGGCGAGCGCCTCACGCCCCGCGCGGTACTCCAGCGTCGACGGCTCCATCAGATCGCCGGTCCGCAGCAGTTCATCAGCGATGTACTCGGCGTACATCCAGGCCATCGGGACCAGCAGCCCGCCCCCACTGGTTCCATCCGTACGTTCCGGACGCATCCCGTCTCGCCTCTTCCTCATCTCGGCACCGGGCCACACGCAGCATTGAACCGGGGGAGCGCGCCCCGCGTGGCCAGAAGGACAGGATCCGTCCGACCCGATCCGTCACAGACACGAGGTTGCGATGACCGCCGATCCCGGGGAGGGAACGCACATGCGGCAATTGCTCGGCGCGTATGTGCTCGATGCGCTCGACGACGGGGAGGCCCGGCTGGTCTCGCAGCATCTGCAGGACTGCGACGGATGCGCCGCAGACTATGTGGAGGTCGCGGAGACGGCGTCCCTGCTCGGCCTGCTGAGCGAGGAGGACCTGCTGGAGTAGCCGGGCAGGTTGCGGGAGAGCAGGCGCAGCGCGTAGTAGGAACGGGACTTGACCGTGCCTGCCGGTATGCCCAGCACCTGTGCCGTCTCGCCCACGCTCAGCCCGCGGAAGTAGATCTGGACCAGCACCGCACGGTGCTCCGGGCTGAGCGTCCGCACCGCCTCGCGGACATCGAGCGCGGCGACGGTCGCCTCCGTGTCCTCCCGGCCCGGGGCGCTCTCCAGTACGAGGTCGCTGACCTCCGTCGGCCGGGCCTGGCGGGACCTGCGCGCATCGATCGCCAGCCGCCGGGCGACCGTGAAGAGCCAGGGCCGCATCGATTCGTGCGGACTGTCGAACGCCTCAGGGTGCTGCCAGGCGCGTACGAGCGTCTCCTGGAGCAGATCCTCGGCGCGCTGCCGGTCGCCGTAGGTCAGACCGAGCAGGAAGTGGAGGAGCGCGGGGCCGTGTTCGCGCTGCAACTCCGCGAGGGCCCGCTCATCGGTCGTCGTGGTCATGGTGAACGCCCCTTTCCCGCGGAGGCGCCTGCCGCCTCGCCGCTGCCTGCGCCGTATACGAACGCATCGGGGCCGCGACGAACAGAAGATGCACCGAGGCGTGCGACGAGCGGTCGCACGGAGCGGCGAATGGTGCGGTGAACGGTCGGCCGGACGGTGAACGGACAGGGGGCGGGCGACGTGCGGTGCGCGACCGCGCACTCGGCCGGGCGTGCGGCGTGGCCGAGTGCGGGGTCGGTGGCGGTCAGCGGGGAGCGGGCGCCGGCCGTACGGACAGCAGCCACCCCCGGCCCGGCGCGACCGGGACCGGCTCGCCCGCTGCGAACGAGCGTTCCGGCTGGAAACCCTCGATCGCGGGTGCGTACGCCGCGACCGGGCCGCCGGAGCCGGTCAGCACGCACTCCACCGGCGTCGATGCCCACGAAGCGACCGCGGTCGCCGTCCCGCCCGGTCCCTGCCAGCTGGAGGCGAGGACATCGGCCCGGCCGGTCGCCACGGGCTGCTCGTCCGCCCACCATCCCGTGAAGCCGGCCTCGGGCAGCCGCAAGGCGTCGAAGGCCCGCCACAGCGGCCGGACATCGGTCATCGGGGCGCGCGCCGTCATCCCGAAGACCAGGCCCCGCCACGGGTTGCCGCCACCCTCCAGCATCTCGCCCATCAGCCCGAACGGGATCCCGGAGAGCTCCACCAGCCAGTACGCGGGGTCGGTCCCCTCGTAGTCGAACAGCTCGCCCAGCCAGAGCCGGTCGGTGTACGGCATCAGCTCCGCGTACAGATTGGCGCTGGACGCGAAGCCGTCCGGCTCCCGGTACTGGTTGCAGGAGTGCAGATCGATCAGCGGCGCGGTGTCGCCGGACCGGGCCAGTGTCTTGCGGACCCGCTTCATGGTGGTCCGGTCGTACGCCACGTCGTCGAGGTAGAGGCCGTCGACCCCGATCCGGCGGCGGAGCCGGTCGATTCCGCACACGTAGGAGTTGTGCCAGCGCGAGTCGCCCGAGGTCACGACAGCCACATCGGTGACGTCGGGCGCCACCCAGCCGGGGACGTAGTCCGTGCCCAGATGCTCGCGCAGCCAGGCGTGTCCGCCGCCGGGCCCCGGCGCCAGGACCTCGCTGCCCAGGGAGGCGAGGGCGGGCAGCTCAGGGCTGTGCCGGGTCAGTTCACGCACGGTGTCGTACACCTTGACGCGGATGCCGAGCCGGTGTGCCTCGGTGGTGTAGTCCCGCAGCACATCGGCGGCCAGCAGCGGGTCGTTGATGTACGGGTTGGGCGGCGTGGCGTGATGGATGTTGACGACGTTCGCACCGTACGCGGCGACCTCGGCGGGGGCGGCGTACGCGTGGAAGTAGCGCTCGGCGAGCTGGAGTCCGGGCCTGATCGGCTTGAACGGGGTGAGCAGCAGCCGCAGTTCGAAGCAGCGGCTCTCCCCGGCGGCCAACCGCAGCGGACCGCTGCAGGCACTCACCGTCCGCGCCCCGTCCTCGGTGCGCAGCCGGACCCCGCCGCTGCCGTCGCCGGCCCAGGAGCGAGGCGTGACCAGGGGCTTCTCGCGGTAGTAGTTGGTGTTCAGCGGCCGTGCGTAGTGCTCGTCGCGCAGCGAGAGCTGGACACCCGCGGCGGGGGAGCCGAGCCAGAGCGCGTCCTGGTTGCGGGTGGGGGTGTCCCACTGCCAGTCGTACGTCTCCGGGCAGACCTGCCCCGGCAGCCCGAGACCCATCGCGTACCGGGCGATGTCCGCCCGGACCGGTATGTCCAGGCGCGCTTCGAGGGCGAGTTCGTGGACCGCCTCGACAGTCGTCCGTACGACGAGGAAACCGTCGGCCTCCAGCGCTCCCTCGGTGCGCAGCCGGAGACCCGGGCCGGTGGCCTCGCAGGACCAGCGGACCCGCGCCGGTCCGGTCCGGTCGAGCCTCAGCGGACCGTGGTCGAGCGGGTGGCCGACCGTGAACGCGACCGGTCCGGAGAGCAGATCGCGTTCCGGACCGTCCGTGCCCGTCACCTCGGAGGTGAACGACGAGGTGAGCCGCCGCGGCAGCCCGGCGGGGCCGATCTCCACCGCCCGGCCGAGGATCTCCAGGCGGTGTCCGGCCACCTTCACCGGGGTGAACGGCGGGACGATCTCGTCGTCCTGGCCGAGCGTCGAGTCCAGCCAGCGCAGCCGGGCCAGCCGGGCGGGGTCCCCGGCGCCGTGGTCGGCAACGGTCTGCGGACCGACGGTGATCCGCAGCGGCAGTACCCGCTCTCCGGTGCCGTGGGCGCGTACGGCGATCTCGCCCTCGTACGTGCCGGGTTCGGCGGCCTCCGGGATGTCCAGGCCGAACCAGAGCGCGTGGGTATGCCCCGCGCCGACATCGATCCGGTTCTCGAACGACTCCCCGCGTGCGTCGATGCCGCCCGCACTGAGCGACCGGACCGGGAACGGCAGTCCCCGGACCTCGGTACGGATCTCCGCCAGCGCCTCCACCGCGTACACCCCGGCCTGCAACACGTAGAACTCGCCGCACGACGCCGTACCCGTGAACGGCGCGGACGGCACGGCGTGGGCCCAGGGGGCGGGCAGCCGGTCGTACCGGCCCAGTGGATGGTCGCGGTCCTCGCCGAACAGCAGGAACGGCTCGTCCGGATGCGCAGCGGTCAGCGCGGCACACTCGTCGGCCGTGGCCGCGAACCCCAGCGGGGCGAAGGAGTCGACGGCGCTCACGGCCTCGTACCGGAACGCCTCAGCGCGCGGCAGCGACGCCCAGACCCCGTCCGGCCGGTGCAGCCCGCAACGGTGCACCCAGTCGGGGTCCGCGGTCGGCGTCGGATGCCGGTAGGCGGCCTGTGGATAGTAGGGACGGCCCGTGTGCGCGTACGGCAGATAGTGCACGGCGTAGTCGCCCGGACCCTCCACGGGCTCGAACGCGATCCGGCCGCGCTCGGCCGTCACCTCGATCCGGACCGTGTTCCGTACCCGGCGGCCGGACGGGGCGAGGACCAGGACATCCACCGCCCCGGGGTCCGGATCCCTGCGCCGCCACGGGAGTTCCGCCCCGAGAACGGGGCCGCCCGCGGGGGCGCGCACCAGGATCCGGTGATTGCCGTACATGTCGCTGTCCCACGAACCGAGCCCGCACTGCAGCTCGGGATGGCCCTGCTCACCCATGTCCGCACTCCCTCAAGGGCGCTATTTATTAGGTAAGTTGCTGAATTGCCATGGGACACCATGGAGATCCGACGATCATGTTGTCAAGGGAGACGTCATGGACCGGGGTGGGGACGCCTCGCTGCTGCGCCGACTGAACACGGCCGCTGCCCTGCGGGTGATGCGCGAACGCGACGAGGTCACCGTGCCGGAACTCGCCGGGCTGATCGGGGTGTCCCGGCCGACCGCCCAGGACCTCACGGCGCAGCTGCTGCGCGAGGGCCGACTGGTGGAGCTGCAGGCCAACAGCGGTTCCGTGGGCCGTCCGGCCCGCCGCTTCCGGTTCCGGGCCGAGGCGGGACATGTCATCGGCGTGGACATCGGCGCGCACAAGGTGCTGGTGCACGCCGTGGACCTGCTCGGTCGCACCGTCGCCGCGGAACGGGTCGCCGTCACCCCCGCCCTGACCGCCCGGGAACGGCTGGACACCGTCCGCGGGGCGATCGAGGCGTGCTTGGCCCGGCCGGAGAGCGCCGGGGTGCGCCCGCTGGCCACCGGTATCGGCACCAGTGGCATGGTGGACCTCGATGGCCGGGTGGTGCGGAGTACCGCGCTGCCCGGCTGGACCGGACTCGACCTCGGGAGCGAGCTCGCGGACAGCGCCCCGGGCCCGGTACTGGTGGGCAACGACATCCAGCTGGCCACCTTCGCCGAATGCGCCGGAGGAGTGGCCGTCGGGGTCCGTGACGCCATCTACCTCTACGTGGGCAACCGCCCCGGCATCGGCCTGTGGCTGCACGGCCGGCTGCACCGGGGCCACGGCGGCGCCGCGGGCGAACTGCTGCCCCCGGACGGCTGGTCGGCCGCCTATCGGCGACTGCTGGACTGGGCGGCCGGACACCAGGGGGCCGAGCTGCCCACCCGGGACAGCGCTGCCCGCGCCGTGGTCGAGGCTGCGGCGGCCGGGGACGGCGGCGCACGGTACGCGCTGCGCGCCTTCGCCGAGTCGCTCGCCGCCTGCCTGGCGCCCCATGTCGCCGCCCTCGATCCCGAGCTGGTCGTGCTCGGCGGCGGTATCTCCCGGGCGGGAGCGCTGCTCAGCGAGCCGTTCGCCGCGTCGCTCGCCGCCCTCTGCCCGAACACGCCTCATGTCCAGAACTCCTCGCTCGGCGAGGAGTCAACTGCGATCGGGGCAGCTCGGCTGGTACTGGAACATATCGAGAACACGGTGCAGAAAAGTCCAACTCCCAAGGACTGAATGGCTGTTGACGTACCGGTTCGACGCTTCGATGATGTGGCCACTCTTTTCGGAAAGTTGGTTTCTAAATTCGTCGTTCCGTCAGGCCAGGGAGTACGTGTGACATCCCCTGCAACAACGCGCAGCCCCCGGGCGGCGTCCCCACCAGCGCCCAGGGCGAAGACCGGCCGGCCCCCGCTGCGGCGTGTACCGCTGAGGATCCGGCTGCGGAACAACTGGGTGATGCTCGCCCTGATGGCCCCGGGCCTGCTCTTCTTCGCCGTGTTCTTCTACGTGCCGATGCTGGGCAACATCGTTGCCTTCCAGGACTACCAGCCGTTCATCGGCTTCAGGAGCAGCCCGTGGGTGGGCCTGGCCAACTTCCAGGAGCTCTTCTCCGATCCGGCGTTCTGGGAGTCCGTACGCAACACGCTGGCCTTCGCCGCGCTGCAGCTGATCTTCTTCTTCCCCGCCCCGCTGGCCCTCGCGCTGCTCATCAACAGCCTGGTCAGCAGCCGCGTGAAGAAGTTCGTGCAGAGCGTCGTCTACCTCCCGCACTTCATCTCCTGGGTGCTGGTCGTCGCCCTCTTCCAGCAGGTGCTCGGCGGCGCGGGACTCATCAGCAACTTCCTGCGTGACCACGGGCTCTCGGCCCTCGACGTGATGACCGATCCCGGCACCTTCCCGATGCTGATCACCGCACAGGTGATCTGGAAGGACATCGGCTGGGGCATGATCATCTATCTGGCGGCGCTCGCCAACGTCGACCAGAGTCTGTACGAATCGGCTGCCGTGGACGGTGCCGGACCCTGGCGACGCATGTGGCACGTCACCCTGCCCGCCGTCCGAGGCGTCACGATCATGCTGCTGGTACTGCGCCTCGGCGACGTACTGTCCGTCGGCTTCGAGCAGTTCCTCCTCCAGCGCGACGCGGTCGGCGCCCGGGCCTCCGAGGTCCTCGACACCTACGTGTACTACCACGGCGTGGTCTACGGCGACTGGGGCATCGGCGCCGTCGCCGGCCTGGTCAAGGGCGTGGTAGGCGCACTGATGATCTGGGGCGCCAACCGGCTCGCCCATGCGTTCGGAGAGCAAGGGGTGTACAGCAAATGACCGTCGGACTGCCCCTGCTGAAACCCCGGCCCGCCGACCGCAGGGCTGCCTGGGAGGAGCCGCCGACCCGGCTGGGCTCGGCTGCCAAGGCCGTCGTCCTCACCGTCATCGTGGCCGTGATGACCCTGCCGTTCCTGGTCGTCCTCTCCACCAGTCTCGCCTCCCGCGAGGAGGTCACGGCCGCCGGGGGCTACGTACTCTTCCCGACCGAGCCCACCCTGCAGGCGTACCGCACCATCCTCTCGGGCGGACTGGTCACCCGCGCCGTCACGGTCAGCGTCCTGATCACCGGCATCGGCACGGCGCTCTCCCTGCTGACGACCATCGCCCTGGCCTATGCGCTGAGCAAGCGCGGTGTCCCCGGCAGCAGGCCCGTTCTGCTGCTCGTCCTGTTCACCCTGCTCTTCGCCCCCGGCATGATTCCGATGTACGTCCTGGTCAAGGAGCTCGGACTGCTCGACTCGTACTGGGCGCTGATCCTGCCGGGCCTGGTCAACGCCTTCAATCTGGTGGTGATGAGGGCGTTCTTCATGAACATCCCCGAGGAGCTGTACCAGGCCGCCCGGATCGACGGAGCGGGCGACTGGCGGATCCTCACCAGGATCGTGCTGCCGCTTTCCAAGGGCGTTATCGCCGTCGTCGGGCTCTTCTACGCGGTGACGTACTGGAACGCCTTCTTCAACGCGATGCTCTACCTCAACGACTCCGGCAAATGGCCCATCCAGCTGCTGCTGCGCACCTATGTGGTGCAGAACAAGCAGATGGCGGCCGACCAGCTCGGTGTCGCCCATCTGCCGCCCCAGCAGTCGATCTCCATGGCGGTCGTCATGCTCGCGCTGATCCCGATTCTGCTGCTGTACCCCTTCCTGCAGAAGTACTTCACCAAGGGCGTGCTCACCGGCGCCATCAAGGGCTGACCCACGCCCGCTCATCCGTCCCCACCCTTCTCACCCCCCGTTGCGGAGATTCCCTATGACCGGCATGTCCCGACGCACCTTCCTCGGCCTGAGCACCGCCGTCGCCGCAGGCGCCGCCGCCACCGCGCTCGCCGGCTGCGGCTCCTCCACCGCGACCAAGGGCGAAGCCGCCTCGGGGAAGGTGAAGCTTCCCTCGTACGTTCCCAACACCAGCATCAAGCCCGATCTGCCACCCAACGCGAAGGGGCTCTCCGCGGGCTATCTCTCGTACCCCAAGGAGCTGATCCAGAGCGTTTCGAAGGCCCCCGGCGACGGTTCGAAGGTCACCCTGCTCACCGAGATCTGGACCCAGCCGCCGCTCCCCAAGGGCTCCAACGAGCACTGGCAGAAGGTCAACAAGGCGCTCGGTGTCGATCTCTCCGCCATCCTGGGCACCGACCCCGGATACGACGAGAAGTTCTCCGCCACGGTCGCCGGCGGGGACCTGCCCGACCTGATGTGGATACCGCCGAACCAGGGCATTCAGCACGTCGCCCAGCTGCTGGAATCCAAGTGCGCCGACATCACCGACCTCGTCTCGGGCGACGCGGTCAAGGACTACCCGAACCTCGCCGCGATGACCCCCGCACACTGGAAGACCGCCGTGGTCAACGGCAAGATCTGGGGTGCGCCCAGTCCCTACCCCGCGTTCGGCCAGGTCTATGGCGGCAACCCCGAGGTCTGGGAGAAGGCGGGCGGCCTGTCCGCCGGCAGCCCCGACGAGTTCCTGGCCAAGTGCAAGGAGGTCACCGGCGGCAAGGTCTGGGCGCTGGAACCGATCTACGTCAATGCCGTCAGCGTGATGAGCCAGTGCTTCGGAGCCCCGAACAAGTGGCGGCAGAACAAGGACGGCTCGCTCACCTTCTGGCAGGAGACCGACGAGTATCTGGCGGCGCTGGACTTCGTGCTGAAGCTCAAGAAGGCCGGGGTCTTCTACCCGGGTGACCCGAAGATGGCCGATGCCTATCTGAAGATGGCCCAGGGCTCCATCGGCGCCGCGGTGTTCGCCAACCCGTCCGGTGCCCGTGCCAACCTCCGTACCAACGACCCCTCGCTCGCCGCCGAGATCCTGATCCCGTTCGCCGCGGGCGGCCGGCAGCCCAACCACCACTACCACCTGGGCACCATCGGCTACACCGCCATCAAGAAGGGCAGCGAGGAGCGGGTACGGATGCTGCTCGGCGTCCTCGACTACCTCGCCGCGCCCTTCGGCACCAAGGAGCGCGAACTGCTGGAATTCGGCACCGAGGGCACCGACTTCACCTACGACAAGCAGGGCTTCCCGCAGCGCACCGACCGGGGGAAGCAACAGGTCGAGGGGTTCTACAGCGGTCTGGCCACCGCGACCACCGCCCCGTTCGCACTGCTGCCCTCCACGTTCGCGGGATCCCATGGCCCGCAGGACGTGAAGGACATCTACGCGGTCGAGCAGAAGCTCACCGAGACCGCCATCACCAACCCGACGGTGGGCCACTACTCCGACGCGTACACCGAGCACTACGGGCGCATGTCGACCGAGGCCACGGACCTGGTCAACGACATCGTCAGCGGCCGCAGGAAGACCGGCGAGTGGAAGTCGTTCTGGACCGAGTGGCGCTCCCAGGGCCTGGACCGGATGGCCCGTGAGTTCCAGAAGTCCATCGAGAAGAACGCCTGACGGCCCCGGAGGCGGGGCCCGCGCCGACGTCGTCCACCGTTCACGGAACGACGGTGACGGGCCAGCGCCCCGCCTTCACCAGCCGGATCGCCACCGATCCGATGAACCGGTGTCCCGCCGACTCCGAAGCGCCCACCACGACGGCATCCGCTTTCAACTCGTCTGCCGCTGTGACCAGGCCGTTGTACGGATCACCGCGGAAGGTGTGGAACTCCCAGCGCACATTCCATATGTCCTTGAGCCGCTCCGTGGCCGCCCTGATCTCGCTCACCAGGCCCTCCGCGACCTCGCCGGTCGTGTCGGCGACCGGTGCGCCGAGCGCGGCGCCCGCGGGCATCACCGGCTGGACATAGACGAGGGCGAGCATGGCGTGCTGTCGACGGGCCAGCCCGGCGGCGTACGCGGCGGCACGCATCGAGGAATCGGACCCGTCGAGGCCCGCGACGATCACTTTCGGACCGTCTGTGCCACGTTCGAACTGGTGAGGCTGCTGGTCTGTCACGGCAGTGAGGTTAGCCGCTCCCGGCGCCGCACCCGGCCCGGGCTGCCCGCTGCCCTGACCGGAGCCGCCGGATGTCGCGCATGCGATCCCTGGAATGGGTGCAAAACCCTTCGCGCACCATGTCGTCGAGAGGGGTGGACCGGTCTGTGACCGGTGGGTCGCGGAGCGTGACCGAGGTCCGCCCGGTCGCGGAACGGGCCCTGTCGTCGTGGCGGGGCACCTCGATGGGGCTGCCCTGCTTCAGCGAACGGAGACCGTGGAGACCGCCGGTCGCGCCATGATGCCGGCGAAAACAGACATGCCCACCCGTCCCGGTGCGACCTCGTTCCGGTTCCGGCCCGCGAGAGTCGCGTCCTGCGGGGCCGGTGCCCCGATGCAGCCGTTCCTGTCCGGGGCCACCTCCACGAGCGGGGCATCGACCCGGAGCGATGGGATGACCACGCGTGAGGCGGGGGCACACGCCCGCGGTGTCTCCGCGGCGCCGGCCGCAAGCGCCCCGACGGAGACCGGGTGGCGACCTGCCGATGCCGCGCCGAGCGGCTGCGGTGGACCGGGCAGGAGTTCCGGACCGTTCCGCATCAGTGCGGCACCGGTGAGCATCACCAGGGCGATCGCGCCCCAGGGCGAAGGTCTGGTCCGCTCGGGGCGCCAGTGGTCCCGACTCATGGTTCTCCCTTCGTTGTGACGATGGGAACGGTAAGCGCGATGCGGCGCGGCCGCGATCAGGGACGGGCAAACGGGTGGCCGCCGGAAAGGTCCACCTGATCGGCGAATGTGCGGACAGCCGATTCTGACTGCCCATGACCTGCGTCCCCGTCAGATGTGTCGGCTGGAGCCCGATGGGTCGGATCACCGGGGTAGAGCAGTGCCGAAAAAGGGGCGGATCGAGGATCTGGTGAGGGTTCGTCATGCCCGGGAGTGTCCGTGTCCCGTCGGATCGACCGATCGACCGATCGACGGACGCCGGCTCCACGGGGCCGAGCGTCGGAGCCGGCCCGGGGCGCCGTCGCGGCAATCGGTGGCAGTGCGTCCCCCCGTGCGTCTTCGGTGGATGAGTCATCAGGTGATCCGGCCGGCCGAACGCGGCCACCGGCCCGGTACGCCCGTCGCCCCGGGTCCTGGATCAGGAC